>NZ_JBWKNR010000007.1:0-262116 GCF_059415665.1 Pseudomonas sp. GW821-FHT10B02
GAGCGGGAAACGAGACTCGAACTCGCGACCCCGACCTTGGCAAGGTCGTGCTCTACCAACTGAGCTATTCCCGCATTGGCGTCCCCTAGGGGACTCGAACCCCTGTTACCGCCGTGAAAGGGCGGTGTCCTAGGCCACTAGACGAAGGGGACACACTACAACATTCACTCCCTGCCGCGTTTCGCTGTG
The DNA here is from genome assembly GCF_059415665.1 of Pseudomonas sp. GW821-FHT10B02. Classification (NCBI taxonomy): domain Bacteria; kingdom Pseudomonadati; phylum Pseudomonadota; class Gammaproteobacteria; order Pseudomonadales; family Pseudomonadaceae; genus Pseudomonas; species Pseudomonas sp. GW821-FHT10B02. The sequence continues at coordinate 190 of NZ_JBWKNR010000007.1, forward strand.
TGCTTTACGCTGCAAGTGGCGCGCATTCTAGGGATGCTTTGGAAAGCCGTCAACCCCTCTGTATAAATTTATTTAAATCAATGACTTCCCGGTGCTTTGCGAGAGCGCGCAGAATTTTGCGCGCCTGCGCCTTGACGTTTATTTTCTGACACCTTGCCCAGGCTGAAACCCCCATGGCTGCGGCAATCGAAGAGCAAAATGCCATCAGGGAGCCCCTGAGAACCGCCAAACAGCTCTATCCGGCCAAAAGCTTAGCCACTACACTCAATTGGTAAATCATCCTGTATGAGGCGTTAACGGTGACACCACTTATGATCACCCTGCTTATTGTGGCGGGGATCGCGTTATTGATCGTGATCGGCTACCTCAACAATGTGGTCGAGAACAACAAGCTCGAGCGCGCCCGGCTGAAGATTGAGCTGGCTGAACGCTTGCGCCGTTGTGGCGAGATCACCGAAACCTTCCCAGGCCAATTGATGACCCCGGCCTTGAAGCTGCTGTTGACCCGCCTCGAGCTCAACCTCAACCAGCGCCAGCTGGCTCTGGACAAGCACAGCCGCACAATCCGCGCGCGCATTGCCGAACTTGAAGGCCTGATCGCCAAGGGTGAAACGCTGCCGGTGAATAACCCGCCCGCGCCGATCCAGACCGAAGCCCGGGCCAAAGATGTACGTTTTCTGCTTGAAGGCATGCACAACCAGATCACCCGCGCGGCGCAAGAAGGCTTCCTGCCGACCAACGAGGCCAAGTACTGGGTCAAGGAAATCCGCCACATCCTGGTCTTGCTGCACATCGAGTTTTTCAACAACCTCGGCCAGCAGGCGCTGCAACAGAATCAGCCAGGGCATGCACGCCTGGCCTTCGAGCGCGGCGTCCAGTACCTGCGCAAGCAGCCGGACCCTGCGGTGTACCGCGAGCAGCTTGAGTACATGGAAAAGCTGCTGGCCCGGGCCAATGCCCAGGTGCTGAGCCAGCTCGAGCCCGCCGAGGACGAAGTGAACGAGCTGACGGAAGGCCTGAAGACCGATACAACGGAAGACTGGAAGAAGAAAGTCATCTACGACTGATCTTCCCCAAACCTGTGGGAGCCAGCCTTGCTGGCGATGCCCGGCGCAGCCGGGCCAGGGCCGCTACGCGCCCCATCGCCGGCAAGGCCGGCTCCCACAAATGAGCAGGTGACAGACTGTTGTTCCCACAATATTTAAGCAGTGACCGTCACCTCAGCAGTCAGTCAAACGCAGAAAAATCCCCGCCAGACGCTCCAACCCCTCCTGATCCGCCGCACTGAAGCGCGCCAGCTTCGGACTGTCCAGATCCAGCACACCTATCAGCCGCCCTTCCTTGACCAGCGGAATCACCAGCTCGCTGTTCGATGCGCTATCGCAAGCGATATGCCCCGGGAACGCATGCACATCTTCAACCCGCTGGGTTTCGCGGCTGGCTGCTGCCGCACCACACACACCACGACCGAACGGAATCCGCACACAGGCGACCTGGCCCTGGAACGGGCCCAGCACCAGTTCTTCATTACGGTTCAGGTAAAAACCCGCCCAGTTCAGGTCTTCAACCTGGCTGTAAAGAAACGCCGAGAACTGCGCGGCATTGGCAATGAAGTCGCGCTCATCGGCAAACAGGGCTTCCAGCTGAGCAGCCAGCAAGCCGTAGCCCTCAAGGCCGGCACCGGAGGCGTTCAGGTCAATCATGTTTTTGCTCCAACAGTTGCAGTCCGACCCAGTACCGGGCGAACTGATAGGCACAACGGCCATTACGGTTGCCGCGGCCAGTGGCCCAGCGCACGGCGAGTATGTCCAGCGCCTCATCGCGCTGCCAGGTCAGCCCGGCGGCGCTGGCCAGCTGGCCGATCCAGTGCTCGACCACATTGAGGAAATGATCCTGGGTGAAGGGGTAAAACGATAGCCACAGGCCGAAGCGATCGGACAAGGCGATCTTGTCCTCGACCGCCTCGTTGGGGTGCAGTTCGCCGTCGACCATTTTCCAGTTTTCGTTGTCGCTCTGCTTTTCCGGCACCAGGTGCCGGCGGTTCGAGGTGGCGTACAACAGCACGTTGTCCGGCGCCTGCTCAAGCGAGCCGTCGAGCACACTCTTGAGCACCCGGTAGTCACCCTCCCCCGCTTCGAACGAGAGGTCGTCGCAAAACAGCACGAAGCGCTGGGGCAACTTGCTCAGTTGCTCCACCACCCGTGGCAGGTCGGCAAGGTGATCGCGCTCGATTTCAATCAGGCGCAGCCCGGCCTTGGCATACTCGGCCAGCAGCGCACGCACCAGTGAAGACTTGCCTGTGCCGCGCGAGCCCCACAGCAGCGCGTGGTTGGCGGGCATGCCATCGAGGAACTGACGCGTGTTGCGCCCCAGTTGCTCGCGCTGCAGGTCAACCCCGATCAGGTCCGACAGGCGCATATCGAGGCTGACCTCCAGCGGCAGCAGATAGCCGCTGCGGCCATCACGCTGCCAGCGTGCGGCCAGGCAATGGTTCCAGTCGATCTGCGAGCGTGGTGCAGGCAATAATGGTTCAAGACGGGCGAGCACGCTTTCGGCACGCTCCAGAAAAGTATTTAAACGAGAGTCCACAATGGTTCCTCAAGATAGATTCAAGGACAACGGCACTGCTGAATGTGTGACAGGGCGTGCCAGCAGCCGGGGCTGATCGGCTATGCTTGCGCAGCGCACGGAATGTGAAACTGGCCCGGGACTCATGGATATCAAGTTCACCAATCGCCTGTCCTACAAGCAAGCCCGGCTGACGGTCCTGGTCGGCTTCATCCTGGGTACATTGCTCAGTCTCATCCAGATCGGTATCGATTATGCCAGTGAAGACGCCTCCATCAACCGCGAGATGCAGGCACTGCTGCAAATCAGTCACAACCCCGCCGCCCGCATCGCTTACAACATCGACTCGGAACTGGCGCAGGAGCTCACCGGCGGCTTGCTGCAATCACCGGCAATCACCCGGGCATGGTTGATCGACAACAACGACATGGTGCTGGCGGACGTGCAGCGGCCCCGGGAGGAAAGCAGTTATCGCTTGATCAGCGACTTCCTGTTCGGTGAAAGCCGCCAATTCCAGGACCCGCTGTTTCTCGGCCACATGCCCGACGAATACCTCGGCACCCTGTACCTGGAGGTCGACACCTTCGCCTTTGGCGGGCGCTTTCTCAAGCGTGCCGAAGTCACCCTGCTCAACGGCTTCATCCGCAGCCTGATCCTTACCGGCATCCTTCTGGCGCTGTTCTATTTCATGCTGACCAAGCCGCTGGTGCGGGTGATCAGTGCCCTGGCCAATCGCGACTCGCGCCAACCGGAGCAGTCGAAGCTGTCGTTCCCGCCCGGCCATGAGCACGATGAAATCGGCGTGCTGGTGAAAGTCGCCAATCAGCAGTTCGTCAGCATGGCCACCGAAATCCAGCAACGGCGCAACGCCGAAAACCGCCTGACCGAATACCTCAACGAACTGGAAGACATCGTCTCGGCACGCACCCTTGAGCTCAAGGCCAGCAACACGCGCCTGAGCCAATCCAACCAGGAGCTGGAGGATGCACGCCGGCGTGCTCTGGACATGGCCCAGGCACGCGCAGCCTTTCTGGCCAACATGAGCCATGAAATCCGTACCCCGCTCAATGGCTTGCTGGGGATGATCGCCCTGTCTCTGGACAGCCCGCTCAATGCCGAGCAGCGCCAGCAGCTGTCGATTGCCCACGACTCAGGCAAGGTGCTGGTGGAGTTGCTCAACGATATCCTCGACCTGTCCAAGTTCGACGCCGGTCAACTGGAGCTGGAACGTATCCCGTTCGACCTTGGCGCCCTGGTCGAAGACACCGCCAACCTGCTGTCACAGAACGCCGCGCCGAGCGTCGAGCTGACCTGTCTGATCGACCCGCAGTTTCCCGCCATGGTCCTCGGCGACCCGACCCGCGTACGCCAGATTGTCAGCAACCTGCTGTCCAACGCCCTCAAGTTCACCCGCTTCGGCCGCGTCGATGTGCGCCTGCGCACCTACAGCGGTGGCGTGCGCCTGGATGTCTGCGACACCGGCATCGGCATCCCCCACGAGGCCCAGGTACGGATCTTCCAGCCGTTCATCCAGGCCGGCGCCGGCATTACCCGCCAATACGGCGGGACCGGCCTGGGCCTGGCGCTGACCAACAATCTCTGCGAGGCCATGCACGGACGCCTGAGCATCAGTTCGCAAGCCGGCTTCGGCAGCCAGTTCAGCGCCGAGCTGCCCCTGCCCTGTCACTCCCCGGCCGTCCCTGCAGAGCGTCTGCGCGGCAGCGTCGCCGCCCTGAGCAATGCCGGCAGCGGCCTGGCTGAGCTCTTGCACACTCTGCTACCTGGCTGGGGCCTGGATTACCGGCGCTACGACCACCCTGACGAGCTGCGTGACGCCCACCCTGACCTGCTGATTACCGACGACCTGGACAACCTGTTTGCGCTTCGCCCGCAGATACAGGTGCCGATTCTGCTGGTGACCGCCTACGGCAACTTTCTTCCGGGTGAACAGGCCGTGCATCTGGCGCCCTTGCAGCAGCAGGCCCGGCCACTGGCGCGCAACGCCCTGTACCAGACCCTGCGGCGCACGCTGCACGGATCCGACAGCATCAATTCCAACGCACACCAGGGTGCTCTGCACAGCCAACGCCGTGCCCATATCCTGCTGGTCGAGGACAACCCGGTGAACCAGTTGGTGGCCAAGGGCATGCTGGCCAAGCTCGGTTGCGACGTCAGCATCGCCGCGCATGGCGCAGAAGCGCTGGATCAGCTCGAACGCACGCCCTTCGATCTGGTACTGATGGATTGCAACATGCCGGTCATGGACGGCTATGAGGCCAGCCGCAGAATCCGCCAGAGCGGACACTGGCCGAACCTGCCCATCGTCGCCCTGACCGCCAACGCCATGCCCGAAGAGCGTGAGCGCTGCCGGGCGGCGGGCATGAACGACTACCTGGCCAAGCCCTTCCGTCGCGAGGAACTATTGGGCCTGATCGATCACTGGGTGCCGCTGACGACTAGCTGAGCAGCTTCTCGATCGAAGCGGCCAGCGCTTCGGGCTTGGTGCTCGGCGCATAGCGGGTGACCTTGCCGCTGGCCGGGTCGACGAGGAATTTGGTGAAATTCCATTTGATCTTTTGCGAACCGAGCAGGCCGGGGGCGCGCTTTTTCAGTTCGACAAACAAGGGATGGGCGCCGTCGCCATTGACTTCGATCTTGCGAAACAGCGGAAAGCTGACACCGAAGTTGGTTTCACAGAACTGGGCGATTTCCCGGGCATCACCCGGCTCCTGCTTGCCGAACTGGTTGCACGGAAAGCCCACCACCACCAGGCCGCGCTCGCGGTAACGCTGCCAAAGCTGCTCAAGCCCCTTGTATTGCGGGGTAAAACCGCACTGACTGGCGGTATTGACCACCAACAGTACCTTGCCCTGGAAGTCGCCCAGGACCTTCTGCTCACCGCCCAGGGTGACGCAGGGAATGTTCAGCAGCGCGTCGGCCATGACCTTTTCTCCTCTGTTAGCGTGGAACCAGGTCCAGGCAGACCGAGTTGATGCAATAGCGTAGCCCAGTCGGCGGCGGACCGTCAGGGAACACATGCCCCAGATGGGCATCGCAGTGGGCGCAGGTGACTTCGGTGCGGATCATGCCGTGGGAGGTGTCGCGAATCTCGACCATCGCGCTGTCTTCGATCGGCTCGTAGAAGCTCGGCCAGCCGCAACCGGAGTCGAATTTGGCCTTCGAATCGAATAACGGCGCATTGCAGCAGATACAGTGATAGACACCGTCAGTCCTGGTGCTGTTGTACTTGCCGCTGAACGGCCGCTCGGTACCCTTCAGGCGGCAGACGTTGTACTGTTCGGGGTCGAGCATGGCGCGCCATTCTTCCAGGGTTTTCTCTATCTTTTCCATGTGCAGGCCTCGGCAGACTAAAAACCCCGCGCTGCGTCTTTTCCACAACGCGGTCGGCACGTATATTATTGCGCCTCATCAGGCATCAGTCTGGCACCCGCGTTACACGCTTTTCAAACGATTTCACAGCGCAGTGCGCGGCGATCTTTTCTAATCGGGATCACATCATGCAGGTCAGCAAATCGAACAAGCTCGCCAATGTCTGCTATGACATTCGCGGCCCGGTGCTCAAGCACGCCAAACGCCTGGAAGAGGAAGGCCATCGCATCCTCAAGCTGAACATCGGCAACCCGGCGCCATTTGGTTTCGAGGCGCCGGACGAAATCCTCCAGGACGTGATCCGCAATCTGCCGACCGCCCAGGGCTACAGTGACTCCAAAGGCCTGTTCAGCGCGCGTAAAGCGGTCATGCAGTACTGCCAGCAGAAGCAGATCGAAGGTGTCGGCATCGAAGACATCTATCTGGGCAACGGCGTCTCCGAGCTGATCGTGATGTCGATGCAGGCACTGCTCAACAACGGCGACGAAGTGCTGATTCCGGCCCCGGACTACCCGCTGTGGACCGCCGCAGTGAGTCTGGCCGGCGGCAACCCGGTGCACTACCTGTGCGACGAGCAGGCCGACTGGTTCCCCGACCTTGACGACATCAAGGCCAAGATCACCTCCAACACCAAAGCGCTGGTGATCATCAACCCGAACAACCCGACCGGTGCGGTGTACTCGCGCGAATTGCTGCTGGGCATGCTGGAACTGGCGCGCCAGCACAACCTGGTGGTGTTCTCCGACGAGATCTACGACAAGATCCTCTACGACGAAGCCGTGCACATCAGCACCGCATCGCTGGCCCCGGACCTGCTCTGCCTGACCTTCAACGGCTTGTCCAAGTCCTACCGGGTGGCGGGTTTCCGCTCCGGCTGGCTGATCATCTCCGGGCCCAAGCACCATGCCCAGAGCTACATCGAAGGCATCGACATGCTGGCCAACATGCGTCTGTGCGCCAACGTGCCAAGCCAGCATGCCATCCAGACCGCCCTGGGCGGCTACCAGAGCATCAATGACCTGGTCCTGCCACCTGGACGCCTGCTTGAGCAGCGCAACCGCACCTGGGAGCTGCTCAACGACATTCCCGGTGTCAGCTGCGTCAAACCCATGGGCGCGCTCTACGCCTTCCCGCGGATCGACCCGAAGGTCTGCCCGATCCATAACGATGAAAAGTTCGTGCTTGACCTGCTACTCTCGGAAAAGCTGCTGATCGTTCAGGGCACCGCCTTCAACTGGCCGTGGCCGGATCACTTCCGCGTGGTGACCCTGCCACGGGTCGACGACCTGGAACAGGCCATCGGCCGTATCGGAAACTTCCTGAAGACCTATCAGCAGTAACCTACAGGCGTTTGCCAAGGCCTGCGCCACTCCCGGCGCAGGCCCTACAGAATTATTTCCCTCTCTGTAAGCCTTGGCGCTCTGGCGTGCGGGATGATGGAATTCGGCTGTAATACAGAGAAGTACACAGTTTGAAATAGTCGCCCGGTTGAATCGCTGGAGCCTGCACCTTATATACCCCGCATACGTGACATTTTTATCCGTCAGGAGAACGTAACAACCATGATGCGCATCTTACTGTTTGTAGCCACCAACCTTGCGGTTGTGCTGATTGCCAGCATTACCCTGAGCCTGTTCGGCTTCAATGGGTTCATGGCGGCAAACGGGGTTGACCTCAAGCTCGACCAGCTGCTGGTTTTCTGCGCCGTGTTCGGCTTTGCCGGTTCGCTGATTTCGCTGTTCATCTCCAAGTGGATGGCGAAAATGAGCACCGGCACGCAGATCATCAGCCAGCCGCGCACCCGCCACGAGCAGTGGCTGCTGCAGACCGTTGAAGAGCTGTCCCGCGAAGCCGGCATCAAGATGCCGGAAGTGGGCATCTTCCCGGCCTACGAGGCCAACGCCTTCGCCACCGGCTGGAACCGCAACGACGCACTGGTTGCGGTAAGCCAGGGCCTGCTGGAGCGTTTCTCGCCTGATGAAGTACGTGCGGTACTGGCCCACGAGATCGGCCACGTCGCCAACGGCGACATGGTTACCCTGGCGCTGGTCCAGGGCGTGGTCAACACCTTCGTGATGTTCTTCGCCCGCATCATCGGCAACTTTGTCGACAAGGTGATTTTCAAGAACGAAGAAGGCCAGGGCATCGCTTACTACATCGCGACCATCGTTGCCGAACTGGTGCTGGGCATCCTGGCCAGCATGATCGTCATGTGGTTCTCGCGCAAACGCGAGTACCGCGCCGACGAAGCCGGTGCACGCCTGGCCGGTACCAGTGCGATGATCGGCGCCCTGCAGCGCCTGCGTTCGGAACAAGGCGTGCCAGTGCACATGCCTGACACCCTGAACGCCTTCGGCATCAACGGCGGCCTCAAGCAGGGCCTGGCTGGCCTGCTGATGAGCCACCCACCGCTGGAAGACCGCATCGAAGCCCTGCGCCGTCGCGGCTAAGGGACAATGCAAGAAAAAAGGGCGACCTCAGGGTCGCCCTTTTTCATTTCAGCGCGACAGTCGATAGACCCGCTCCAGCAGATGACTGGCGCCGGCCTGCTGAAACTTCGGACTGTCTTCCAGCACATCGTGCGCTGCCAGCTCAAGCGGGTGCCAGGCAGCGAACAGCGCCTGCACTTCCGCATCGGTAACGGCAAACGGCGGTCCGTCGATTTGCGTCTGATCGTAATCCAGAGTGATCAACAAGCCTTTCGCCGAGACCGGCAATATCGTCTGCAGATGCGCGACATAGCGCTTGCGCATCTGCTCAGGCAAAGCGATGACTGCGGCGCGGTCATACAATGCGCTGCAACCGCTGACATCCTCCGCCGTCAGGGCGAAGAAGTCACCGCAGCGAATCTCGACATCCTCGCAGCGGAAAACCTTGAATACACCGTCCTGCGTCACTTGCGGCTGCAGTTGATGCTCAGTGAAGAAGTCCTCCACAGCCCGCTCCGACAACTCGACGCCCAGCACCTGCAGCCCCTGCCCTGCCAACCAGAGCATGTCCAGGCTCTTGCCGCACAACGGCACAAGCACCCGCGCGCCCGCCGGCACACCCAGCGCCGGCCAGTGCTGCTGGAGGTAGGCGTTGACCCGGGACTGATGAAAGCCGATCTGATTGCTATTCCAGCGTGAATGCCAAAACTCTGCCTGCATGGCTCACCTCGATAATTTCGATCAAATACTGCGAAAACTTATATTAGATTTAGATCAATGTTCTGCCTGAAGATGGTCTCATCTTAAACGTCAGGAACGCCCTTATGCTGCCCAGCCTGTTTATTTCTCACGGCTCTCCCATGCTCGCCCTGGAGCCGGGCGCCAGTGGCCCGGCATTGAAACGCCTGGCCGCAGAGCTGGAGCGACCGAAAGCCATTGTGGTGGTATCAGCGCACTGGGAAAGCCGTGAGCTGCTGGTATCCAGCAGCCCTCAGCCAGACACCTGGCATGACTTCGGCGGCTTCCCCGCTGCGCTGTATGCCGTGCAGTACCCGGCTCCAGGCGATCCCGCCCTGGCTCAGCACGTGAGTGAATTGCTCTGCGCCGCCGGTATGCCGGCCCGCCTCGATCCACAGCGACCCTTTGACCACGGCACCTGGGTGCCACTATCGCTGATGTACCCCAAAGCGGATATTCCGGTGGTGCAGGTTTCCCTGCCGACCCAGCTCGGCCCGAAACTACAGGAATTGGTAGGCGCTGCACTTGCCAGCTTGCGTGAACAAAACATTCTGTTGATCGGCTCGGGAAGCATCACCCACAACCTCGGCGAACTGGACTGGCGCGCCGGCCCGGAAAGCATCGAACCCTGGGCTTTGGCGTTTCGTAACTGGATGATCGAGAAACTGCAGGCAGATGATACGCCGGCCCTGCATGATTACCGGCACCAGGCGCCGTTTGCCGTGCGCAGCCATCCGAGTGATGAGCATCTGTTGCCGTTGTATTTTGCCCGCGGTGCCGGTGAGCAGTTCGGGATAGTCCATCAGGGCTTCACCCTGGGGGCCTTGGGCATGGACATCTACCGGTTCGATTGAGGTTGCTGCAGACAAAAAAAATCCCCGACTCAGTCGGGGATTTTTTTATTGCTCGCGGATCAGTCTTCGCGGTAGCGGCGCAGCTTCAGCTGCTTACCGGCAACACGGGTGTCCTTGAGCTTGGCCAGCAGACGCTCCAGACCCTCTTCCGGCAGCTCGACCAGGCTGAAGCTGTCGCGCACCTGGATGCGGCCGATTGCTTCGCGGGCCAGGCCGCCTTCGTTGAGGATGGCACCGAGCAGGTTCTTGGCAGCGATACCGTCACGAGCACCCAGCGCGGTACGGCAGCGGGCACGACCCTCGCCCAGCGGCATTGGCGCACGACGCTCACGCTCGCCACGCTCTGGACGCTCGCCAGTGCGCTCACGCGGGGTGTAGGTCGGAACCAGCGGCTGCTCTTTCTCGACAGCTTCCAGGGTCAGCGCCTGAGCGTTGGTAGCCTTGCGCAGCAGGGCTGCGGCCAGGGCACGCGGGCTGCAACCGATGTCGGCGGTCAGACGATCGAGCAGATCGCCGTGGGTCGATTCGGCATCAGCAACCAGCGGCGCCAGGCTGTTGGTCAGCTTCTTGATGCGCGCATCGAGAACGGCCTGGGCGTTTGGCAGACGAACTTCAGCAACCTTCTGGCCGGTAACACGCTCGATCACCTGCAGCATGCGACGCTCACGCGGGGTAACCAGCAGCAGCGCGCGACCTTCGCGACCGGCACGACCGGTACGGCCGATACGGTGAACGTAGGACTCCGGGTCGTACGGCATGTCAACGTTGAACACGTGAGTGATGCGCGGTACGTCCAGACCACGGGCAGCGACGTCGGTAGCGACGACGATGTCCAGACGGCCATCCTTGAGCGAGTCGATGACGCGCTCACGCTGGTTCTGGGCAATGTCACCGTTCAGCGCAGCGGCTTTGTAGCCTTTGGCTTCCAGGGCGCTGGCCAGGTCCAGAGTAGCTTGCTTGGTACGCACGAAGGCGATCAGCGCGTCGAACTCTTCCACTTCCAGCAAACGCAGGACAGCGGAAACTTTCTGGTCGGCGTGGACCATCAGGTGGGCTTGTTCGATCGCGGTTACGGTCTGGGTCTTGCTCTGGATCTTGACGTGCTTCGGGTCACGCAGGTGACGTTCGGCAATGGCGCGGATCGAAGCTGGCAGGGTCGCCGAGAACAGCACGGTCTGACGGCTTTCCGGCATGGCCTTGAAGATCACTTCGAGGTCGTCCATGAAGCCCAGCTTGAGCATTTCGTCGGCTTCGTCGAGCACCAGGTGGTTGACGGTTGCCAGGACTTTCTCGTCGCGACGCAGGTGGTCGCACAGACGGCCAGGGGTAGCGACGACGATTTGCGCGCCGTTGCGGATTGCTTTCAATTGTGGGCCCATCGGGGCACCACCATAAACGGCCACCACGGTAACGCCCGGCATCTGCTTGGCGTAGGTTTCAAAAGCGGTAGCTACTTGCAGCGCCAACTCACGGGTTGGCGCCAGGATCAGGGCTTGCGGCTCGCGCTTGCTCGGGTCGATGCGGTTCAGGATAGGCAGTGCGAAGGCAGCGGTTTTACCGGTACCTGTCTGCGCCTGACCGATCATGTCGTGACCGGCGAGAATAATCGGGATCGATTGCTGCTGAATGGCGGATGGCTCTTCGTAGCCGGTAGCCAATACTGCAGCAACAATGCTCGGATGAAGATCGAGAGCGGCGAAGCCGCCGGTTTCCTGGGTCATGGGTCTGCCTCTAAGTGCATCCGCAAAGACCCATGCTCCAAAGCTGCGCATGCCTTGTAAGACCCGAAGGTCACCCTGGCAGCTTTGTCGGCGGGGATTTGCGAAAACGATTGAAGAAAAATAGGAACGTCAAGGAGAGTCCGCGGGGCGGACGCGCAGCCGAAGCTGGCTTCGGGGAATTGCACTACCTAAACGAGGTCCGGTAAAAGACCGGCGCGTACTATACCTGATTTAGCCAATCACGGGAGATTTTTTTATTCCAACACGCCTGCGCCAGGCCACGTGACGACGGGTCTGGTACAGGCAAGTTGCAGGCGGCTGAATCGTTTTTCTTGCGCCCGCTCTAGCGCGCGGCTCAGGTGGCCGGGCGAATGGCTCCGATCAACGGCTGCAAAGAGTAACCCAGACGCGGCGCCAGCGCCTCTGCCCGGGCATTGAGGCCGTCCATATCCAGTTCCTGGTCAAGGTCGGCCGGCACCATGATGATCACATTGCCCTCCTTGACCGGCAGCTCCCAGTAGTGGCGATGGTACAGACCGCGCAACAACGCCGCGCCCAACGGCTTGCCGTCATCGCCGGCCCACTGGTTGATCACCAGCCAGCCACCGGGGTTGAGGCGTTTCTGGCAGTCTTCGAGAAAACGCCAGGCCAGATGGGCGACACCCGGACCGTGATCGGTGTACAGGTCGACGAAGATCAGGTCGGCAGGTTCGGCACTGTCGAGCAACTCCATCGCATCGCCGATGCGGATATACAGACGCGGATCGTCATCCAGCCCCAGGTACTCGATGGCCAGACGCGGCACATCCGGGCGCAGCTCGATGGCTTCGACGTCTTCCAGCGGCAGGAACTTCAGGCAGGCCTGGGTCAGGGTTCCGGCCCCCAGACCGAGGAACAAGGCACTCTCGGGTTCGGCGTGGCACAGCGCCGCAACCAGCATGGCGCGGGTATAGTCATACTCTAGCCAGCTCGGATCGGCAGTGAACACGCAGCTCTGCTCGATGGCCTCGCCGAACTCGAGAAAGCGATAGTCTTCGACTTCCAGCACGCTGATGGTGCCGTATTGGTCCTGCACCTGGGCCAGCACCCGCTCTACCCGTTCCACTGTCATGCTGTCTCCCGGCTTACGCCGCTGCCCCAAGCAAAAACCGCCATTGTCCGTCAATGGCGCCAGTGCAACAAGGCGTGCGGCAACTGTTAACATGGCAGACAGCCCATTTCCGACCTGACCGAGCCCGTGATGAACCAACCCTGGAGTCCCGACAGCTGGCGCGCCTTGCCGATCCAGCAACAACCGACCTACCCCGATGCGGCGCACCTGCTCAAGGTCGAACAGACCCTGGCCAGCTACCCGCCGCTGGTCTTCGCCGGCGAAGCCCGCGAGCTGCGCCGGCAGTTCGCCGAAGTCACCCAGGGCCGGGCATTTCTCCTGCAAGGCGGCGACTGCGCGGAAAGCTTCGCCGAGTTTTCTGCAGCGAAGATTCGCGACACCTTCAAGGTACTGCTGCAGATGGCGATCGTCATGACCTTTGCCGCCGGCTGTCCGGTGGTCAAGGTCGGGCGCATGGCCGGGCAGTTTGCCAAGCCGCGCTCGGCGGGTGACGAAACCATCGGCGCAGTAACCCTGCCGGCTTACCGCGGCGACATCGTCAACGGTATCGGCTTCGACGAAAAGAGCCGGGTACCCGACCCCGAGCGCCTGCTCCAGGCCTATCACCAGTCCACCGCCAGCCTCAACCTGCTGCGCGCATTTGCCCAGGGTGGTTTTGCCGACCTGCACCAGGTGCACAAGTGGAACCTGGACTTCATCGCCAACTCGGCGCTGGCGGAAAAATACAGCCAGCTGGCCGACCGCATCGACGAAACCCTGGCCTTCATGCGTGCCTGTGGCATGGACAGCTCGCCGCAATTGCGGGAAACCAGCTTCTTCACCGCCCACGAAGCGTTGCTGCTGAACTACGAAGAAGCCTTCGTGCGCCGCGACAGCCTGACCAACGACTACTACGACTGTTCGGCCCATATGCTCTGGATCGGCGACCGCACCCGTCAGCTCGACGGTGCGCATGTGGAGTTCCTGCGCGGAGTGAACAACCCGATCGGGGTCAAGGTCGGCCCGAGCATGAACACCGAAGAACTGATCCGCCTGATCGACGTGCTCAACCCGGATAACGATCCCGGCCGCCTCAACCTGATCGTGCGCATGGGCGCCAACAAGGTCGGCGAGCACCTGCCTGCGCTGATCCGTAGCGTCGAACGCGAAGGCCGCAAGGTGCTGTGGAGTTCCGACCCGATGCACGGCAACACCATCAAGGCCAGCAGCGGCTACAAGACCCGCGACTTCGCGCAGATCCTCAGCGAGGTCAAACAGTTCTTCCAGGTGCACCAGGCCGAAGGCAGCCATGCCGGCGGTATTCACATCGAAATGACCGGACAGAATGTCACCGAATGCATCGGCGGCGCCCGGCCGATCACTGAAGACGCCCTGTCCGACCGCTACCACACCCACTGTGACCCGCGGATGAACGCCGATCAGTCGCTGGAGCTGGCCTTCCTGATCGCCGAAACCCTCAAGCAAGTCCGCCGCTGACAACGCTGCGGGCCAGCGCCGGGCGCAATCGCGCGGCGCTGGCCCGTGGACAGTTGAGCTGTACCTGGCTCAAGCCGAGCCAGGCAGCCATGCGCCACAGACTGTCAGCCAAGGCCTGCATCCCGGCCTCATCCAGGCCCTGGGCCTGTTCGTGCACGGCATGCACCGCCAGACGATCACTGGCCCGCTCGGCACGCAAATCGACCCGCGCGGCAATCCGCTCGTTGTGCAGGAACGGCAGCACGTAATAGCCGTAGACGCGCTTGTGCGCCGGGGTGTAAATCTCCAGACGGTAGCGAAAATCAAACAAGCGCTCCGTACGCTCACGCTCCCAGACCAGCGAATCAAAGGGCGACAGCAACGCACTGGCGGCGACCTTGCGCGGCAGCCGCACACTGTCCAGGCAATAGGCCGGTTGCGACCAGCCCTGCACCGTACAGGCTTGCAACTGCCCCTCTTCGAGCAACTCGGCCAGCCGCGCACGGCTGTCGGCCGGACTCAACCGCCAGTAATCGCGCAGGTCCTTCTCGGTAGCCACGCCCAAGGCAGAAGCTGCCTGCAACACAAGCCCGCGCTGAGCCCGGGCTTCGTCGAGCAGCGGCTGTTGCAACACTGCAGCCGGCAAAACCCGTTCAGGCAAATCGTACAAGCGCTCGAAGCCACGCCGCCCGGCTACTGTTACCAGGCCTGCAGCAAACAACCATTCCAGCGCATGTTTTTCCGCGCTCCAGTCCCACCAGGGGCCGGCGCGCACTTCGCGAGTCGACAGGCTGCCCGCCCCCAGAGCACCCTGGGCGGTGACGGCAGCAAGTACGCGGGCAATGGTCGGCTGCTGTTCGCGGCCAAACCGCGCCAGTTGTTGATAGATCCCCTGCCCCTGCCGCGCACGGTCCATGCGCCAACGCAACAAGGGATAGAGCTCCAGCGGCAGCAACGAGGCCTCATGCCCCCAGTATTCGAAAAGTTTGCGCTGACGGCTGCGGCCCCAGGCGATCTGGTCGAGCAGCGCTTGTGGATAACTGCCCAGGCGGGAAAACAGCGGCAGGTAGTGCGAGCGCACCAGGGCATTGACCGAATCGATCTGCACCACGCCAAGGCGCTCGAACACCCGTTGCAGATGGCCGGCAGTCACTGGCGAGCGAGGCGCCCGCGCGGCGAACCCCTGGGCTGACAGTACCAGGCGGCGCGCTTGCAGCATGGAAAAGGATTGAGTAGTGGGCATGCCCGGCTCCTGCAGAACAAGCCCACTTAAGGTAGTAGCGACACCGTCATGGCGCGACTCATTTTTTCAGTGGGTCATCCCAGAATGGCCGCTCCACTTCCTGCAGGACATCGACACGGCTCATGCCGATATCGTGCAGCGCCGCATCACTCAAGCGCGCCAGTTCCATGCGCTGATGGTGCAGTTGCCGCCAGCGCGCCAATTGCCCGATAGCGTTGCGGAGCAGATGGGAGAACCCGCCGTGGTGCGACTGGGGATACATCAGGTCCAGCGATTTCTGACCTTTCATCGTCTTGCCCTCCGTGTGGGATGACGACAGTGTCAGCGCGGGCCTAAGATCAATCCAACGAATGTTTCTTATGTCATACATCTAGGGGATTGATGCCATGTCCCAGTACCAGAGTATCGACTCAGACGTCCTGCGCACCTTCGTCGCCATCGCCGAGTACGGTGGTTTCACCCGTGCCGGTGAAGTGGTCAACCGTACCCAGTCGGCGGTGAGCATGCAGATGAAACGCCTGGAAGAGGACATCATCCAGCGCCAGCTGTTCGAGCGTGACGGCCGTCAGGTGCGCCTGACCGCCGAAGGCCAGGTTTTGCTCGGCTACGCCAAGCGCATTCTCAAATTGCATGGCGAGGTGTTCAACACCCTGCGCATGCCGCACATGGTCGGCATGGTGCGGATCGGCACCCCGGATGACTATGCCATGCGCTTTCTGCCCGGCATTCTCTCCAGCTTTGCCCAGGCCTACCCGCTGATCCAGGTCGAGGTGCATTGCGAAAGCTCGCGTCAGCTGATGCAACGCCAGGATCTGGACATGACCATCATCACCTGCGAGCCCGGCCATGAAGTCGGCCAGTTGCTGCGCCGCGAGCGCGCCGTCTGGGTGCAGGCCCAGGGGTTCTGCCCACACGAACACAATCCACTGCCGCTGGCCGTGTTCAACACCGATTGCTGCTGCCGGACCTGGGCCTGCAATGCCCTGGATGCGATCGACAAGGAATACCGGATCGCCTACACCAGTGCCAGCACCCCGGCGATCATGGCGGTGGTCAGTGCCGGCCTGGCGGTCACCGCCCAGTTGCAGAGCCTGATCACCAGCGACCTGCGGGTAATCGGTGCGGCCGAAGGCCTGCCCGAATTACCGACCGCCAGCATCATGTTGCTGCGCAATAACAGCAGCCAGTCACAAATGACTGACTGCATGGCCGACTACATCAGCGAAGGCTTCAGATCTTGAAGGCGAGCATTACCGCACAGACCACGAGAAAGCCACAAAACAGCGAACGCAGGACTTTTTCCGGCAAGGCGTGAGCCAGTTTCACGCCCCAACTGATACTCAGCAGGCCACCCGCTGCCAGCGGGATGCCCATGCTCCACTGCACATGCTGGTGAATGCCGTAGGTCAGCAATGTCACTGCGGTACTGGGCGCGGCCAGGGCCAGCGACAGCCCTTGGGCAACCACCTGGGTGGTGCCGAAGACGCTGGTCAGCACTGGCGTGGCCACTACCGCACCGCCAACCCCAAACAACCCGCCAAGCACGCCAGCACCGCCGCCCAGCACCCCGAGCCATGGCCAGGGATGACGCAGTTCACTGCTCGGCTCGGCCTTGCGCATGAACATGCGCGCCAGGTTCCAGGCCGCCAACGCCACCAGAAACACGACAAAGCCAAAACGCATGGACTGCGCATCGATACCCACGGCCCAGATCGAGCCAAGCCAGGCAAAGACAAAACTGGCGGCCGCCAGCGGCACAGCATGCTGCAGCTCGATGCGGTTGCGCTGGTGATAGCGCCACAGTGCCAGCAATACGTTGGGTACCACCATCACCAGGGCGGTGCCCTGCGCCAGTTGCTGGTCAAGACCGAACAGCACACCGAGCGCCGGAATCGCGATCAGCCCGCCGCCAATGCCGAACAGCCCACCGACCGTCCCCAGTGCAGCGCCCAGCGCTATGTACATTGCCCACTCGATCATTGCCGTCTCTCAAGAATTCCAATCGGTGCATGCTACCGAGCCGATGCTAGCGGGGAAACGCACAGCAACGCACAATGGCTTTGCCGATTACGCAAAAGCAGGCCCTGCAAAATGAACCCCGACGCCCTCACCGAACAACTCAGTCTGTTTCTGGATGTACTGGAAACCGGTAGCTTTTCCGCCACCGCCCGCCGCCATCCACTGACCCCATCCGCCGTGGCACGGCGCATCGATACCCTGGAAAATGCTGTCGGTAGCCGCTTGTTCGTACGCAGCACCCACGCCGTGCGTCCGACACCGGCAGGCAACGCCTTTGCCGAACGGGCCCGGCGCATCGTCGAAGAACTGCGCCTGGCGCGCGCCGAGGCAGTGTCGTTGAGCAATGCCCCGGAGGGCCTGATCCGCATCGACGCGCCGGCCGCGTTCGGCCGCCGCCATCTGGCTCCGGCCATCGCCGACTTTCTGGTGGCCTACCCCGGGCTCGATGTGCAACTGCGCCTGATCGACAGCTTTGTCGACCTGCACGGCTCGCATCTGGGCGAAGTCGATCTGGTGCTGCGCGCAGGTCCCTTGGCCGATACCCGTCTGGTGGCCACGCCCTTGGCCTACATGGTGCGTATTGCCTGCGCCAGCCCGGCCTACCTGGCGGCCCGCGGGGTTCCCGCCAGCCCTGCGCAACTGCCCGAACATGACGGCCTGGACTGGGACGGCCTGGCCCCGCCGTTCGCCTGGCGCTTTGCCGTCGACGGCCAATTGCGCCTGTATCGTCCTACCCGCATGCGCATGAGCGCCAACAATGCCGAGACCCTGTTGTTCGGCGCACTGGCGGGCCTGGGCATCGCCCACTTGCCAACCTGGCTGATCAGCGAATACCTGCTGCGCGGTGAACTGTTGCCGCTGTTCTGCGAAAACGGTCTGCCGGCTGCCGAATCCAGCGGCATTTATGCCTTGCGCCTGGAACATGAAACGAACTCTCGCAGCCGTTTGCTGCTCGAATTCCTCAAGAGCCGCTTCAGCCCCGTGCCGCCCTGGGATCTGGCCCTGCAAAGCGAGCTACGCTGGTAATCAGCGCGCTAATCAACAGCGTGCTAAATTCATACGACTTAACCATTAAAGGATGAGCATGAACGCCAACTCGAAAGCGCCTGCTCCTTGCGACGAACTGCTCCTGGATAACCAGGTGTGCTTCGCCCTGTATTCAACTTCGCTGCTGATGACCAAAGTCTACAAGCCGCTGCTGCAGCAGCTCGGGCTGACTTATCCACAGTACCTGGCGATGTTGGTGCTGTGGGAACAGGATGGCCTGACCGTCGGTGAAATCAGCCAGCATCTGCTGACCGATCCGGGTTCTCTCACCCCGTTGCTCAAGCGCCTGGAAGCTGAAGGTCTGCTCAAGCGCACCCGCAGCCGAGAAGACGAACGGGTGGTCCTGGTGCACTTGAGCGAACAGGGTCGCGCCCTGCAACTGCGGGCCAAAGATATCCCCCAGTGCATCCTGGCCGCCAGCGGCGAAAACCTTGAGCGCCTGCAACAGCTGCAGGCCGACCTCCTGGAACTGCGCGCCAACCTGCAAAAAAACCTCTGACGGCTATGCTGTGAATGACCGTTTGTAGACAGGTCGAAATTTATCTTGCGCGCAAAATAATTGCACGCTAAGTTAATTCCCGTACCCACTCAGCGCCGCGGCGCAATTCACAAGCGAGGCTCAAGATGCAAAAGGTCACTCCTCTGTACATTGCCGAAGCCAAATCCACCGGCGGTCGCGACGGCAGCTCGCGTTCCAGCGATGGCAAACTCGAAGTCAAGCTGAGCACCCCCAAGGAACTGGGTGGCGCGGGTGGTGACGGCACCAACCCTGAGCAAATGTTCGCCGCTGGCTACTCGGCCTGCTTCATCGGCGCCCTGAAGTTCGTTGCCGGCCAGCAGAAAAAAGCGCTGCCTGCCGACAGCTCGATCACCGCCAAAGTCGGCATCGGCCAGATCCCTGGTGGTTTTGGTCTGGATATCGACCTGAACATCGACCTGCCGGGCCTGCAACAAGCCGAGGCGCAAGCGCTGGTAGACGCAGCCCACCAGGTCTGCCCTTACTCCAACGCTACCCGCGGCAACGTTGATGTGCGCCTGCACGTCAGCGTCTGAGGGTAAATTCCAGGCATAAAAAAACCCGGCCAAGGCCGGGTTTTTCATGCGAAACGCCAGTATTACTTGGCGCGGCCCTTGTAGGAGCCACCTTCGCGGGTATCGATCTCGATCATGTCGCCGATTTCGATGAAGTCAGCAACGCTCAGCTCGGTGCCGTTTTTCAGTTTGGCAGGCTTCATGACCTTGCCCGAAGTGTCGCCGCGCGCGGAACCTTCGGTGTAGTCAACCTGACGAACGATGGTGGTCGGCAGTTCAACCGAAACCAGACGGCCTTCGAAGAACACCGCTTCGCAGACGTCGGTCATGCCTTCTTCGATGAACGGCAGAACGGCCTCGATGTCTTCGGCGTTCAGCTCGTACATGGTGTAGTCGGTGGTGTCCATGAAGGTGTAGGTGTCACCGCTGATGAACGACAGGGTCGCTTCTTTGCGATCCAGGATCACGTCGTCCAGCTTGTCGTCAGCCGAGTAAACGGTTTCGGTCTTGTAGCCGGTCAGCAGGTTCTTCAGCTTGGTCTTCATGATCGCGCTGTTACGGCCCGACTTGGTGAATTCAGCTTTCTGAACCAGCCACGGGTCGTTGTCGATCCGCAGTACGGTACCGGGTTTCAGTTCTTTACCAGTTTTCATTGCGAGATATCCGAATTTGGATGGATTTACAAAAATCGAGGCCGCATATCATAGCCAATTTCGGTAAAACTTCACCAGCGCCGTGGCAAGGTCCGGCTGAGCGGCCTGCACGGCGCTCCAGCGGCGGGCGTGCTGATCGAGCTCGCTCCAGTGTTCGAGCACCTGTTGCCAGGCCTGCGCCATGTCGCGATCCATGTTCCAGGCACGCCACAAATCGACCAGCGCCGCCTTGGCCGACGGCGACAGTCCCTCGACGTAGTGATCGAGGAACGCTTCAAGTTTTTCCCAGTGGGCGTACTCCTCCTGGACATAGATATGCCAGAGCAACGGGCGCCCTGCCCATTGCGCGCGAACGAACGAGTCTTCTCCGCGCACGGCATTGAAGTCGCAGCTCCACAGCAGCTGATCGTAGTCATCCTGGCTGACGAAAGGCAGGATCTGCACGGTCAGCGCGCCACGCCTGGCCAGCTTGCCGGCCTGCAAGTCGCCGTCGCCCAGCCAGGCCTGCACATTGCCCAGAATACGCCCCTCGGGCACCAGCAGATGGTTGTCACGAGTGTCGGCGGCCAGCGCATCGAGCCAGCTGGCCAGGCTCGCGTTCTCGTAGGCGAACAGTGAGATCAGGCGGGCGCCGCTGGCCGGAGTCACGCCCAGGCGTTGAAGAAATGCCTGGCGGGCGGCCGGGTCTTGTTCGAACGCCTCACGCCGCGCCAGCAGTGTGCCTTCTCGCAGCAGACCACCGGTTTTAGCGGTAAAGCCCGGAAAGAAAAACACTTTGCGCAGGCCATTGGGCTGCGGTGAAGGCAAACCATGGCAACCTTCGACCCAGCCTTCAGCGCTGAGGTATTCCAGGTTCAGCCACAGGGGCGGACGCGGGCAATCGAGCATTGCCTGCACATACGCCGCTGGCAGCTGACAGGCAAAAGCGCCGATGACCACATCGGCGACTGGCGTTGGCTGCCAGTCTGCCAGCCAATGACAGACTTCCACGCCCTGCTGCCATTGGCGCGGAGCCTGGGCGTCAGCCTCGGGACAGATGCGGGCGAAGGCGCTGAGGTCATCCACCCACAGGCGCACCGCCAGCCCCTGCTCGGCGACCAGTTGCCGGGCCAGACGCCAGGTCACGCCGATATCGCCGTAGTTATCGACGACACAACAGAAGATGTCCCAGTCCGCTTTCATCGCTGGCCCCTTGGAAAAAGCGCCGATTGTCCGGGTAAATCATCGCAGACAAAAGCGTGTCGCGAAAAAAACCCGTTGCACCGTGCGACAATGAACGTCCCTGACCTGGCCAGGAGGCCATCATGCCCCGCCCTGACGAACCGAGCATTACCTTCAAGCCTGTGCAATTGACCCTGTGCATCGCCCTGGGTTTGTGGCTGGGTGCAGTGGCCATTGCCGCAAGTCTGTGGCTGGCCTGGCGCCTGATACCTGAAACAGTCGAACCCTTGAGCCAGGTGGTGAGGCCGCCCGCCGCTACGGCCAGCGCCGCGCCGGAACATCAGAGTCAGATGTTCGAGCAGTACAAACAGATCCTGCACAATCAGGAACTGCAGCAGGCCGAGGAGCAGGCCGAAGGCAGCGTGCGAAATCTGTCCAACCCCAAGTGCCAGTTCTGGTTGCAACAGAACCGCACCGCGCCGACCGAGAAGAGCCGCGCCCTCGTCCTGGAATTCTGTAACTGACGCCATGAACAAAGCCGACCTGCTGCAACGCATCATCGATACCTTGAGCTTCGACCTCGACGTGGCCCAGCGCGCAGCGCAGACCGCTTATGAAGCGGCTACCGCCGAAGAGAACATCGCCGAAAACAAGTACGACACACTGGGACTGGAGGCCTCCTATCTGGCAACCGGGCAAGCCCGGCGCATGGAGGAGATTCGCCAGGCACGGGCGGCGTTCCAGCAACTGGTACTGCGCGATTACGACCCGGCCCGCGGCATTCAAATCAGCAACCTGGTGACCCTGGAAGCCGAGAACGGCAGCTGCCAGCGCCTGTTTCTCGGGCCTGAAGGCGCGGGGTTGAAGATCGGCCAAGGGGAACAGCTGGTGACGGTGATTACCCCGCGCTCGCCGCTGGGCCAGCGTTTGCTGGGTAAAGGGGAAGATGATGAAGTCAGCCTGGACCTGGGTGCCAAGCACCAGAGCTTTGTGGTGATTGAAGTCAGTTGAGTGGCACCGCACTGAAGCGCTGCGCCAAGCCCTGAGCGGCAAACTGCTCGATGATGAAATCGACAAACGCCCGCGTCTTGCCCGGCAGCAGCTTGTGCTCGGCGTAGTACAAAGAAATGTTGCCATCATCCACATACCAGTCCGGCAACACCCGCAGCAGACTTCCCGCCTGCAGGTAAGGCACGGCAAACGGCATGCTCACCAGCGCCACCCCCAGCCCCTGCTGCGCCACCGCACAGGCGGCTTCCGAATCGCTCATGGTCATGCGCAGACGAATGTTCAGCGGTGTCTGTTCTTGCTGGCGATTGGTCAACGGCCAGTTGCGCACCCGTCCGGTTTGCGGTGAACGAATCAGAATGCCGTCCAGCGCCTGCAGATCGGCCGGCTGCTGGATCAGCGGGTGACGTTCAAGAAACGCCGGGGCTGCCACCAGAATCCGGTGCGCCGGAGTCAGTTTGCGGGCGACAACGCCCTGGGGCAGATCAAAACCACCGCCGATCGCCGCGTCGAACCCCTGACCAATCAGGTCGACCTGACGATTATCAAAATGCCAGTCCGGACTGATGGCCGGATAACGTTGCAGGAACTCGGCCAGCAACGGCACGATGTACAAGCGCCCGAAAACGGTGCCCATGCTCACCTTCAAGGTGCCGGCCGGCTGCCCTTCGGCGCTGGCGAGGTTGGCCACGGCATGCTGGATGGTCTGGAAGCTGCTGGCCACTTCGCCGAGAAAACGCTGACCCGCTTCGGTCAGGGTCAATCGCCGGGTGCTGCGCTGAAACAAGCGCACCCCCAGACGCGCCTCCAGCCGGGCAACGTTCTTGCCCACCGCCGCGGGCGTCAGGCTCAGGCGCCGGGCCGCCTCGGCGAAACTGCCGACTTCGGCGCTACGCACAAAGCACTCGATGCTGCTGAAAGTTTCCACAGGCGCGATTCCATACTTCTGGTTTACACAGACTATAGCGATTACCGGCTACTCAGTGGGTAATCCAGCGCCGATACTGAGCCCCATCCAAGGCATCCGGCCTTGTTCTTTCGGGAGCACAGCATGTCGACTCAAACTCGCCTCAACGGCAAAGTGGCTCTGGTCCAGGGCGGATCGCGCGGTATCGGCGCAGCCATCGTCAAACGCCTGGCCGCCGAAGGCGCCAGTGTCGCCTTCACCTACGTCAGCGCCACGGCCCAGGCCCAAGCCCTGCAGGAAAGCATCATCGCCAGCGGCGGCAAGGCCCTGGCCATCCAGGCTGACAGCGCCGATGCCAGTGCCGTGCAGTCCGCGGTGGAAAACACCGTGGCGACGTTCGGCCGGCTGGACATCCTGGTCAACAACGCCGGAGTGCTGGCCGTCGCGCCGCTGCTGGAGTTCGACCTCGACGACTTCGACCGCACCCTGGCCGTTAACGTGCGCAGCGTCTTCGTTGCCACTCAGGCCGCCGCCCGGCATATGGGTCAAGGCGGGCGCATCATCAATATCGGCAGCACCAATGCCGAACGCATGCCGTTTGCCGGTGGTGGCCCCTATGCCATGAGCAAGTCGGCCCTGGTCGGCCTGACCCGTGGCCTGGCCCGGGACCTCGGCCCCCTTGGTATCACCATCAACAACGTCCAGCCAGGCCCGGTGGACACTGATATGAACCCGGCCCATGGCGAGTTCGCCGAAAGCCTGATGGGTTACATGGCTGTCGGTCGTTACGGCGAAGTCGAGGAAATCGCCGGTTTCGTTGCCTACCTGGCCAGCCCCGAGGCGGCCTACATCACCGGTGCCAGCCTGACCATCGATGGTGGCTTCGCTGCCTGATGCCTTCAGGCCCTGCCCCGGTCCGCCAGGCTGCGTTCGATCCTGTCGAGCACAGCCCAGGCAGCCGGGGGAGGCTGTTTCAGGTGTATGCAACGATCTGTTTTCATGATGGCCAGGATGAAAACGATACATTGGCGTCATACCCGCGCATTACCGATACTGTCACACCTTTACTGCCACTGATCGAGACGGTCCATGACCACCTCTGCTACCCCACTGAGCCGCGGCCTGATCCTGCTGATGGCCACCGCCACTGGCCTTGCCGTCGCCAGCAACTACTACGCGCAACCGCTGCTGCACAGCATCGCCGAGCATTTCGGCCTGACCACCGCCAGCGCCGGGGCCATCGTCATTGCCGCGCAGCTGAGCTATGGCGCTGGGCTGTTGCTGCTGGCACCGCTGGGTGACCTGTTCGAACAGCGCCGGCTGATCGTCAGCATGATCGGCATCAGCACCCTGGGGCTGTTGATAAGTGCGTTTTCGCCAAGCCTGGTCTGGCTGTTGCTGGGTACCACACTGACCGGACTGTTCTCGGTAGTGGCCCAGATACTGGTGCCGATGGCCGCGGGCCTGAGTGATCCAGGCCAGCGCGGGCGGGTGGTCGGGACACTGATGAGCGGGCTGCTGCTGGGTATCCTGCTGGCCCGCACAGCCGCCGGTTTCATGGCCGAGCTGGGTGGCTGGCGCAGCATCTACCTGCTCGCTGCGGGGCTGATGGCGGTCTGCGCCATTGCCCTGGCGCGCGCCCTGCCGGAACGCCACCAGCACGCCGGGCTCAGCTATCCGGCCTTGATCGGTTCGGTGTTTCGCCTGTTTGTCGATGAACCGGTATTGCGCCTGCGCTCATTGCTCGGCTTGCTGGCCTTCAGCCTGTTTGCGCTGTTCTGGACGCCGCTGGCGTTTCTCCTGGCGGCCGAGCCCTACCACTATTCAGACGCCGTGATCGGCCTGTTCGGCCTGGCTGGCGCCGCTGGCGCGCTGTCGGCCAACTGGGCCGGCCGCCTGGCCGACCGCGGCAAGGGTCCGCTGGGTACCACGGTCGGCTTGCTGGCCCTGCTGCTGTCCTGGATACCCTTGGGGTTTGCACAAACCTCGCTGGTGGCGCTGTTGGTCGGCGTGCTGCTGCTGGATCTGGCCGTGCAGTTGGTACATGTGAGCAACCAGAATGCGGTGATTGCCTTGCGCCCGGAAGCGCGCAACCGCCTCAACGCTGGCTACATCACCTGCTACTTCATCGGTGGCGCGCTAGGCTCGCTGCTCGGCACCCAGCTGTTCCAGACCTACGGCTGGCACGGCATCGTTCTCGCCGGCCTGACGATCGGCAGCCTGGCCTTGCTGGTCTGGGCCCTGGCCGAACGTCAGCGCAGCCTGCGGGCGCGCACGGCCTAGCGTCGCACGAACGCTTCATCGACCCTGGCCAGGTGCTCTTCGCGCAAGGTGCCGGCGTAGTAATGCAGTTTGATCCAGGCCAGCAGATAGTCGTAGCGGGCCTGGGCCAGATCACGGCGGGTGGTCGCAAGCTGTTGCTCGGCATTGAGCACATCCAGATTGACCCGTTCGCCACCCAGCACGCTCTGACGGGTCGATACCACCAGGGCCCGGGCTGACGTCAGCGCCCGTTCATAGGCACGCAGACGGCTGACACCTGACTGGCAGGCGTTGTACTGCCGCCGCAGCTCGATCAAGGTGCTGCGGGTATTGCCATCGAGCTCATACTCGGCCTGCTCCAGGTTGCGACTGGCCTGGCGGGTCGACGCCGACACGCCACCACCGGCGAACAATGGCAGGCTGACTTCCAGGCCGATGGTGTTGGTGGTATAGCGCTGGTTATAGGTGTTGCCACTGTCCGACTCCATGCGCCGCGAGGTGGCGTAGGCCGTTACTTTGGGGAAATGCCCTGCACGATTGCGTTCGACCTCGTACTGAGCCACTTCCAGGGCCTGACGCTGGGAAGCCAGCTGCGGATTGTTGGCCAGGGCCAGTTCATGCCAGGCCTGGTAGCTTCCCGGCTGCAAAGTCAGCAACGCGAAACCGTCATTGAGCGGTGCCAGCTCATCGATCCGTGCCGACGGCTCACCGATCAGCGCGCCCAGTTCGCGCAGGGCCGCATCCTGATCGTTGCGCGCCTGGATTTCCTCGGCATCGGCAAGCTCATAGCGGGCCTGGGCTTCGAGGATATCGGTGCGAGTCCCCTCCCCTTGCTGGAACAGTTGCTGGTTCTGCCGGAACTGTTGCTGGTAGGCCTGCTTGCTGGCGACACTGATGCCGATCTGGTCTTCGGCGAACAGCGCCTGTGTATAACTGGTCATCACCCGCACCAGCAGCTCCTGGCTCTTGTCGCGGAATGCCTCGTCGGCAAACAGTGCCTGGGCCACGCCCTTGCGGTAACTGGCGTAGGCTTCGTAGTCGAGCAGTGGCTGCTGCAGGATGAAGCTGGAGCCATAGCTGTCGTAATGACGGTCCTCAGTTTCACGCCGCGAGTCGCCCAGATAGCTGGCCTTCGAATCGTTGCGGCCTTTGTTGTAGTTGTACGACAGGTTGGGCAACAGCCCGGCGCGACCGATGGCACGGTATTCCTGCCCCGCGTCGCGAGCTTTAAGCGCACCGAGGAACACTGGATCCTTGCGCAGGGCCAGCTCATAGACCTGAAACGGTCCCATCGCCAGTGCAGCAGTGGCCTGTACAGCGCCCGCAGTTGTCAGGGCGAACGCCGCCAACAGCCCGGTCATCAAGCTTTTCATTCGCGGGCTTCCTATTGTTCGGTCAAGGCGGTGCCTGCCCGGTCGAGCAGGGGTTTGAACAGGTAGTTGAGCAGCGAGCGCTCACCCGTGCGCACGAACAGTTCCGCCGGCATGCCCGGCCGGATCACCAGGCCGTTGAGGCGTGCCAGGGCCTGCTCGCTGACCGTACTGCGCAACACGTAGTAGGGCTGGCCGGTCTTGTCGTCGAGCAGCTGGTCGGCGGAAATCAACGCGACTTCACCGGCCACCCGCGGCGTACTGCTCTGGTTGAAGGCGGTGAAGAGGATATCCACAGGCAACTGCACCGCGACTTTATCCACAAGGTTGACCGGCAGCCGGCCCTCCACTTCCAGCGCTGTGCCTTGGGGCACCACTTCCAGCAGCGTATCGCCGGCACGCACCACCGCGCCTTCGGTGTGCACCCCGAGGTTGACGGCAATACCGTCGGCCGGGGCGAGGATTTCACTGTGCTGCAGGTCAAAGCCGGCGGAGGTCAGTTGCTGCTCCAGGGTGACGCTCTTGAGCTGGGCTTCGGCCAGCTGGCTGCGCACTTCTTTCTGGTATTCCTCACGGCGCTGCTGCAGGTTCAGGCGCGATTCGACAATGTCCTGCTCCAGCCGCGCGCTATCGCCACTGTTCTGCGCCAGGTCGCGCTGCACCTGCGACAACTGGCGCTGGTAGTCCAGCAGGCGGTTGCGCGGGATGTAGCCCTCGCTGGCCAAGGGTTTGAGGTTGGCCAGTTGCTCACGCAGGGAATCGGCCTGGGCCTGCAGGTCGCCCCTGGCCCTGCGCATGCCGGCAAGTTGAGCCACGGCCCCGTCGATGCTGGCGGTCAGCCCGGCCTGCTCTCGCGCCTGAGCCTCGCGGCGGCTGCTGAACAGTTGCCGCTGGCTTTCCAGCACCAGGCTCAATTGCGGATCGGGATCGGCACTCAACTGCGCGGGAAACTCGATGTCCTTGCGGTTATCGCGCTCACTCTGCCAGCGCGCCAGGCTGGCCCAGGCCAGCCGGTACTGAGCCTGCAGCGACTGCACATCGGCCTGGACCCGGGTCTGGTCGAGGCGGAATAACGGCTGTCCCTGTCTGACGCTCTGCCCTTCTCTGACCAGGATACGGCTGACCACTCCACCGGTCAGCGATTGCACCGCCTTGCGCTTGCCCGAAACCACCACCGTGCCTTGTACGGCAATGCCCTGGTCCAGCGGCGCCAGTGTGGCCCAGGCAACAAAGCTGCCGAAGCCGACCAGCGTCAGCAGCCAGCCCAGGCGAACGTAGAAGCGTGCGTCACGACTTGTGCCGAGCGTCTCGCCGCTGATCTGACTCATACACCACCTCCTGCGCCGATTGCCACATTGGCCGCGGGGGCCTGGCGCTGGGCCTGCTCCTGCGCGCGGTTCAGCGCCTGCATCACTTCCTGGGCCGGGCCGAAGGCCTGCAGCCGCCCCTCACTGAGCACCAGCAACTTGTCGGCCTGGGCCAGGGCGGCGCTGCGATGGGTCACCAGTACCACGGTGCGGCCCTGGGCTTTCATCTGCGCAATGGCCGCGGCCAGGGCGGCTTCCCCGCTGCTGTCGAGGTTGGAGTTCGGCTCATCGAGGACAATCAGGCTCGGACCACCGTAAAGCGCGCGCGCCAGGGCGATACGTTGCTTCTGGCCGCCCGACAGGTCGCCGCCCTCCTCACCGAGCCGGGTGTCGTAGCCTTGCGGTAAACGCAGGATCAGTTCGTGCACACCAGCCTGGCGCGCGGCCTCGACCACCTTGTGGCCTTCCAGCTCGGTGAAGCGGGCAATGTTCTCGGCAATGCTGCCGCGCAGCAATTCGATGTCCTGTGGCAGGTAGCCAATGTGCGGGCCAAGCGCCTCGCGATCCCAACGGTGCAGGTCGGCGCCATCCAGGCGCACAGTACCGGCCAGCGTTGGCCAGATGCCGACCAGCACCTTGGCCAGGGTCGACTTGCCGGAACCGGAAGTGCCCAGCACCCCCAGCACCTCACCGGCCGCCAGGTTGAAACTGATCTGCTGCAAGGTCGCGACCCGCTTGCCCGGCGGACCGGCGCTGACCTGCTCGAAACTCAGGCGCCCGGTCGGCACCGGCAGCGCCATCGGCGCCGGCGGCTCGGGAAACTCCCGCAGCAGACCATCAAGGCGCTGATAAGCCATTTGCGCCCCGCTCCACTGCTTCCACACCGCAATCAACTGGTCGATGGGGCTCAGCACCCGGCCCATGAGGATGGAGCCGGCGATCATCATCCCCGGAGTCATCTGCCCCTCGATCACCAGCAAGGCCCCCAGGCCGAGCACCAGCGATTGCAGGCACAGGCGCAACGACTTGCTGATCGCGGTGATCACCGCCGAGGTGTCACTGGCCTGGTTTTGCAGCGCGAGGAAACGCCGGTGCAAGGCGAACCAGCGATTGCGCAAGGTACTCAGCATGCCCATGGCCTGGATGCTCTGGGCGTTATGCAGGTGACTGTCGGCCAGGTGAGTGGATTGCTGTTGAAAGCCACTGGCCTGAACCAGCGGTTTGTGGGTCAGGCGCTCGTTGAGCACGGCCAGGAGGATCAGCAACAGCGCTCCCGCACAGGCCATGACTCCGAGCCAGACGTTGAAGAGAAAAATCACCACCAGATAGATGGGAAACCAGGGCGCATCGAAAAAGGCGAACAGTGCCGGGCCGGTGACAAATTGCCTCACCTGGGTCAGGTCATTGAGGGATTGCGCGGCCTGACCATCTGCTTGCCGCAAGTTGCGTGCAAAGGCCGCGCGATACACTTTCAGGTTGAACCCTTGCTCCAACTGATTGCCAACGCGGATAACAATGAAACTTCGGATGGCTTCCAGCACACCGATAAATATGAAGAAGCCGACGACCATCAGCGTCAGCATCCACAAGGTCGTTTCGTTTTGCGATGACAGCACCCGATCATAGACTTGCAACATATAAATCGAGGGTACCAGCATGAGGATATTGATCAGTGCGGTAAAACAACCAACACTGATCAATATTGACTTGTAGCGAGCCAGCGCCCTCCATAACGGGGCACTGGCCTTAGTATTCGACCTGTTCATTGTCCGCCTTTCTATCCCTGAAAAATCGGCACTTACTTACACCTTCTTATTCTTTACTCTTACGCTCCAGCAACAGCGTTTTCCCTGCAGGCGTTGTCCATTTGTACAGGCCAGGCTTGTAACGGTTGAAGTGCACCAGCGCGCTGCCATCAGCGCCCATCAGCGCAAGGGTATCCGGGGTCACCAACCAGCCGCTGGCGGGCTGACCGATCAGCTGCTGCAGGCATTGAAGATCGCCCTCCAGGAGTGTTTCCGGCGCGCGCAGCTGCAACTGGCAAGCCGCAGCCTTTTCATGTTCAGCATAAAGCTCCCAGTCACCGGCCAATTGCGCGGGATTGGGCAGTAACAGGCTGCTTGCCATACCGACCTCCGTAATCAACATCATTGATACCGCGCCGAGCGCGACCATGGGTTTGCGTAGCATCGTCCACCTGCCTTGCTCAGGGCCAAAGAGCAGCGCCGAAGCGCTGCTCCCCAAGGGTTGGCAATCAGACCACGATATCCGTGGCGACAGCCTGACCGACGGTGGTCACCAGGAAATCAGACAGACTGTTACCGGTGAAGTCGATGGACAGGCTGCCCAGATTGCTGGCCTGATCGAAGCTCAGCACCGCTTCGCCAGCATGCCCGGTGAAGGCATCGACGAACTGCAACGGCAGCTTGTTGACCGCGAAGGCGGAGATCGCCGACAGGTCGATCTTGTCCTGACCACTGACAAAATCCATGATCCGGTCAGGCGCGCCCGGGGCCGAATCGCTGCTGGCAGCGAAGACGAAGGTGTCGGAACCGGCACCACCCCAGAGCTGGTCGCCACCACCGGCGCCGTAGATGATGTCGTTGCCGGCACCGCCCTTGAGCGCGTTGGCCAGCGCATTGCCGATCAGCAGGTCGTTGCCCGAACCGCCGATGGCATTCTCCACGGCGACACCCTTGGCAATGGAAATATTGCCGATCATGCCGCCGACGTCGGAGAACGATGCTTCATTGAGGTTGATCTTCTGGTTCTGGGTAAAACCGGAGAAGTCCAGGGTATCGTTGCCGCCACCGTCCCACACGGCAAAAACGACTTTCGACGAAGCCGAAGTGGCCGAGTAAAAATCGCGATCGGCGGTGGCGTTGAAGCCATACACGGTATCAGTGGAGCGGGTGGCAGTGTTGGCGCCGTAGAGCTTCTGGATGGCGGCGATATCGTCCATCAGCGGTGCCGAAGCGTAAACCTGCACACCGCCCTTGGTGAAGTTCTGGCTGGTGTTGCTCTCGCTCCAGTAGCTCATGACGCTGTAGCCACGGGTATCCTGGCCGTAGGAGGCATCGGCGTAGGTCGGGTAGCCTTCCCCGGCGTTGTAGTCGCCCGGGTGAGACAGGCCCAGCACGTGGCCGATTTCATGGGTCAGGGTCTGACGCCCGTAGTTGCCGTTTTCCGGATTGATGTTGGCCTGGTACTGGTTGTTGATCAGGTACCAGGATTCGCCCTTGTGCGAGCCGGGACTGTGAAACGGCAGGTAGGCAAACGCCGCGCCACCGGTACTGCCATCGCTGTAGTTGCCGAAGGTCAGGTGACCGTCGCCACCTGAGGCCGATTCCTTGAAGGTCACTTTCGCCACATCTGCCCAGGACTGCATGGACAGCTTGGCCTGTGCCTTCTGCTGCGCCGAGAAGGCGCTGAACGCGCCCAGGCCCTGACCGTAGAAATCGGACGGGGCCTTGGTCAGAAAGGTATAGGTCAGGTTGATGGTGCCGTCCTTGTTCAGGTCATTCCAGGCGGCGCCATCGCGCAGCAACTGGGTAGCGGCCTGATCGACCGAGAACGAAGGTTTGCCATTGACTGTCGCACTGCCGCCGCGATCATACTGATGGCCGAAGCTATTGATCAGCCCGAACGCCGTACTTACACCATGGGGTTGCAATACGGAGCCGGCAGAAACAATAGCGCTTTCTTTGACTTTCGACATACAGACACTTCCTTGTTTACAAAAAAGCAGTTGTTGTCCGACAGGACGCTCCCGCGGCGAGATCGTCCTATCACTCGCCTTTTATGAGGCGGAGAAAAACTGACACACTCGCAAATGAACTGTCCAGCTTTTTTGACGTCATTTTTTCTATATCGTTATTTAACTAACGACCATCTCGCGAAGAAGCCCGATTTAATGGGGCCGCATCAATTTGCGCAAATTGCGATATATCGCCCACGACAAAATCCGGGGCATAAAACGAAAACCGGCCAGGCAGTTTTAGTTGCAAAGTCGAACTTTTATTATAAGAACGCGACAACCCGTTATATTGATTTCGATCTGATCCGCAAAAAAATTACATAGCTGTGAGCCTGACCCAGGCGACCCTCCGTCGCCTGCCAATTGACTTGTTGCGGTCCCGGGTCTTGAGTAGGGATTGCTCAACAGCCCCTTCTATTTGGATGCCACGATGACAAGACTCACGGTTCAGTCCGGCGATTTCTTGCAAGGTGAAGGCGAGTACCGCAATGGATCGCTCACACTCAAGACCTGCCGCAGCCCTTCCCCGGGGGAAAAAATCGCCCTTACCCGCATCAGTGAACTGATCGTCGCCAATCAGGAGTCCAACCGCAGCCTGGGCAGCACCTTGGGCTGGGGCATGGCCGGGGCCCTGGTAGCCGGGCCGGTCGGCCTGATTGCCGGCCTGTGGCTGGGTGGCAAGGAGGAAGAAATCACTTTCCTGGCCACCTTCAAGGATGGCCGCAAGCTGATGGCGATCACCGACAAAAAGACCTGGTCGAAGCTCAACGGCCACTGGCGTCGCCATACCCAACCGGCCGCCAATCGCTGAATCGACGCTCGGCTGGTTCGTTCTATCGTTTGCCACCCTGCATGAAACAGGGGCACCGGGATCCGGTCGCCCCTGCTAAGATGCGCGCCCGTCTGCCCGGCGCAATGCCGGCAGGCCTTCTGCAATTCATTGGACTTACGCCCCTCCGGACCGCGACCGAACCCTGACGACGCGTCTGCTGCATGCCCCAAGGAGCTTTTTGCATGACCCTGCCCCGCCCTCGCCTGCCGTTGAGCCTGCTCGGCTTGAGCCTGGCCCTGCCCGCTTGCCACAGCCTGGCCGAGGACAGCATCACCCTGGCACCGGTAAAGGTGTCCGAAACCTATAGCGAGGGCTATCAGGTACAGGAGGCGTCGGTAGCCGGTTTTGCCCCGGCACCACTGCTCGATACGCCAGCGTCGGTGGCGGTGTTCAGCGAGCAACTGCTGGCCGATCGACAGGTGCGCAAGCTCAGCGAAGTATTGCAAAGCGATGCCTCGGTGGGCGAAAGCTATGCGCCGATCGGCTACTACGAAAACTTCAACGTGCGCGGTTTCGAGCTCAATGCCGCCAGCAGCTACAAGATCAACGGCCAGACCATTGCCGGCGAGCAGAATGTGGCGCTGGAGAACAAACAGCAGGTCGAATTGCTCAAGGGTCTGTCCGGGTTGCAGAGCGGCGTTGCCGAACCCGGTGGGCTGATCAACTACGTCACCAAACGCCCGGAGGATGTGCGCTCGGTGACGGTATCGAGCAACGAGCAGGGTGAACGCTACATCGCCACCGACCTTGGCGGCTGGTTCGGCAGCGAGCGCCAGTTCGGTTTGCGCGCCAACCTCGCCCATGAAGATATCCGTTCCTACGTTGACCACGCCGACGGCAAGCGCGATTTCGCCGCCCTGGCATTCGACTGGCAGATCAACCCCGATGCACTGTTGCAACTGGATGCTGAATACCAGCAGCGCGAACAGCGTTCGGTGCCGGGTTATCAACTGCTGGGCGGCACCCGCCTGCCCCACGACATCGACCCGCACGACCGCCTGGCCTATCAGCAATGGGCCAATCCGGTCACCATCGACTCCCTGAACCTGGGCGGGCGCTTCGAATACCGCTTCAGCGATAACTGGACCGGCAGTGTCAGTGCTTCGCGCAGCAAGGTGGTGATCGACGATTACAGCTCGTTTGCCTGGGGCTCGAGCGAAGGGTCCTATTTCAGCAGTGCAGGCGACTATGACATCTATGACTATCGCAGCCCTGACGATACCCGTCGCACCGACGAAGCCCAGGCCGCACTCAACGGCCGCTTCGATGCCCTGGGTGTGGGTCACGAGCTGACGCTCGGCACCAGTGCCCAGCGCCGCACGCTGGACCAGCGCCCCTATTTCAACGAATGGATCGGCAGCGGCAACATTTACCAGCAAACACCGGCATTGCCACCCTCCGACAAGACCGTCGGCTCCAGCACCCGTCGCCTGGACAGTCGTCAGTACGGCCTGTTTGCCAGTGACCGGATCAGTTTCAACGAGCAGTGGCAGACGGTGCTGGGCGCACGCCTGGTGCGCCTGGACGAAAAGACCTTCGACGAGAATGGCAACCCCGGACGTCATACCCGCGACTATCAACTGCTGCCCAACGCCGCCCTGATCTACAAGCCGCGTGCGGACATCTCCCTGTACACCAGCTACAGCAAGGGCATCTCCTCCGGTGGCACCGCACCGTGGTTCGCCAGCAACAGCGCCGAAATCCTCGCCCCGACGCTGTCGCACCAACTGGAAGTCGGCATCAAGCGCGACTGGCAGCGCCTGAGCCTGAGTGCAGCGTTGTTCCAGCTGCGCCAGGCCTACCAGTATTCCCGGCCGGACGGCGCCGGTAACTTCACCTACGTGCAGCAAGGCCAGCAGAAGAACATCGGCCTGGAGCTGGGCGCCAGCGGTTGGTTGACCGAACGTCTGCAGATCAATGCCAGCGCTGCGGCCATCCGTGCCCGGGTGAAGAACAGCGGCACCGCCGATTATGAAGATCATCAGGCACTCAACGTGCCGAACTTCCGGGCTGCGCTGCAGGCCGATTACAGCCTGCCGATCCCCGGCCTGGCGCTGCTTGGCGGGGCACGCTACAGCGCCAGCAAGTACGCCAATCAGGCGGGGACGGTGGAGGTCGGCAGCTATGCGGTGTTCGATGTGGGCAGCCGTTACAGCACCAGGATTGCCGGCTACGACACGACGCTGCGGCTGATGGTCGATAACGTCTTCGACAAGCGCTACTGGCGGGATGCCGGGGAGTACCTGGGCGATGGCTATCTGTTCCAGGGCGCGCCGAGGACTGCGCGGGTGTCGGCTTCTGTGAGTTTCTGAACACCACTCTGTGGGAGCCGGCCTTGCCGGCGATGAGATCGCCGCAGTGTCAGGTGTTGCGCGGCGCCTGCATCGCTGGCAAGGCCAGCTCTCACAATGAGCTCCAACGCCCGGCCTGGAAATGCAAAAAGCCCCCGACTTTTTCAAGTCGGGGGCTTTTCTAAATGTGGCGGTGAAGAAGGGATTCGAACCCTTGATACAGTTTCCTGTATACACACTTTCCAGGCGTGCTCCTTCAGCCACTCGGACACTTCACCGTTTCTCTTCAAGCTGTTCAGCCTGTCGAGGCGCGCTAATGTAGTCGAAACAGGTTCTGATGGCAAAGGTTTTTTTCAGAATTTTCATGCGCTTAAGCCAGTCCGTGAAAAAACCGCAGCACACAGGGCAAAGTCGCCAATCTCTGGAGTGCTTCGGCAGCCCCTGACCCGCCACCCCCAACCTGCACGGAAAAGCCGCCCGAGGCTGACCGCCCAGTCAGTCACAGCGCTTTACCTCACTGCCCAGCCTGAGTAACGTCTGCTCCACTCTCCCTTTAGGAACTGTGTCATGAGTGAGCTGATTACCTACCACCTCGAAGACGGCATCGCGACCCTGACCCTGAACAACGGCAAGGTCAACGCCATCTCGCCAGACGTCATTGCCGCGTTCAATGCTGCCCTGGATCAGGCGGTGACGGATCGTGCCGTAGTCATAGTCACCGGCCAGCCGGGCATTCTCTCCGGCGGCTACGACCTCAAGGTAATGACCGCCGGCCCGAAGGAAGCGGTCAGCCTGGTCACCGCCGGCTCCACCCTGGCCCGGCGCATGCTGGCGCACCCGTTCCCGATCATTGTCGCCTGCCCGGGTCATGCCGTGGCCAAGGGTGCCTTCCTGCTGCTGTCGGCCGACTATCGCATCGGCGTCGAAGGCCCTTTCAGCATCGGCCTGAACGAAGTGCAGATCGGCATGACCATGCACCACGCCGGTATCGAACTGGCCCGTGACCGCCTGCGCCGCTCGGCCTTCCACCGCTCGGTGATCAACGCCGAAATGTTCGACCCGGTCAGCGCCGTGGATGCCGGTTTCCTCGACAAGGTTGTACCGGTCGAACAACTGCAGGAAACAGCATTGGCCGCTGCGCGTCAGTTGAAGAAGATCAACATGAACGCGCACAAACACACCAAGCTCAAGGTGCGCAAGGCGCTGCTCGACGCCCTCGACGACGCGATCATCCGCGATCAGGAACACCTGGCCTGACCCCTACCAAGGCCTGATTGCGTTTGCTTACACAATCAGGCCGCTACGACCGCATTGAGCGTTTGCCCGCGCAAGTGCACACCCGTACACTGCGCCGCGTTTGCCTATGTGAGTCGTATGATGCTTTTTCTTACACGCATGTTCCTGTTGGGACTGCATTTTGTTCTGATCGGTATTGTTGGTGTATTGATCGGCCTGTGTCGGCCCTTCAACCCGGATAACAGCCGCATTTATGCCCGCCTGTACGGACTTCCCGCCACCTGGCTGATGCGCCTGGAGGTCAAGGCCGAGGTCGGTCCGCTGTTCGATCAGCCGCCTGGCTGCGTGATCATTGCCAACCACCAGTCCAACCATGACCTGTTTGTCCTGGGGCACGTGGTCCCACCACGCACTGTATGCATCGGCAAAAAAAGCCTGAAATGGATACCGCTGTTCGGCCAGCTGTTCTGGCTGGGCGGCAATGTGCTGATTGACCGTGGCAACTCCTACCATGCTCGCCGTGCCATGCAGACCACCACGCGCACCTTGCGTGAAGACGACACATCGATCTGGGTGTTCCCCGAAGGCACACGCAACGCCGCAGAGCAGTTGGCGCCCTTCAAGAAAGGCGCCTTCCACATGGCGATCGAAGCCGGTGTACCGATCGTGCCAGTGTGTGTCAGCCGTTATACCCAGCGCCTGCGCCTGAACAGCTGGCGCCGCAGCAAGGTGATCATCCGCTCCCTGCCGCCGATTGCAACCAGCGGCCTGACTCAGCAGGACGTTCCGGCCCTGGCCGAACAATGCCGGATACAGATGCAGCGCTGCATCGACCTGATGGAAACCGAACTGCAACAGGCCTGAACGGTTGCTCAATTCTGTGTGGCAGACCAAGCTACTGGCACGGTCATCAGAAGAAGCGAATCACCATGGGACGAGTCGTTGCGGCGGCGGTGTACAGCGCCGGCAGAAAAGTCACCAACATCAGTATCGATGAAGGCAGCCAGTGGGCCAGTAAACCCGGACACTTCGTCTGGATCGGCCTGGAAGAGCCCAATGCCCAGGAGCTGGCCAACCTGCAAAGCCAGTTCAATCTGCATGAACTGGCCATTGAAGATGCCCTGGAAAAACACAGCCGGCCGAAGCTGGAAACCTTTGGCGACGCGCTGTTCATCGTGACTTATTCGCCGGTGCGCCATGAGGGCAAACTGGAGTTCATCGAAACCCACATCTTCGCCGGCAACGGCTACCTCATCACCTGCCGCAACGGCCACTCCAAGTCCTACGCCCTGGTCCGCCAACGCTGCGAAGCACGGCCCTTGCTGCTGGAACATGGTGAGGACTTCGTGCTCTACGCCCTGCTCGACTTCGTCACCGAAAACTATCAACCCATCGGCGAAGCCATCCACGGCGAGATCGAAGAACTGGAACAAAGCGTACTGAGCAACTCGCTCCAGGAAGACGACATCCGCCGCCTGCACAGCCTGCGCCGCGACATTCTGCGCCTGCGCCGCTACGTTGCGCCGATGGTCGAGGTCAGCGAAGAACTGCAGCGTCTGACCTTCCCCTTTATCGACAAGAACATGCGTCCGTACTTTCGCGATGTGCAGATTCACGTGACCCGGCAGATGGAAGACCTCGCCGGGATCCGTGACATCGCCAGCCAGACCATCGAAATCGGCATGTTGCTGGAGTCATCGCGCCAGAGCATCGTGCAACGCAAGTTCGCCGCCTGGGCGGCGATCCTGGCGTTTCCCACCGCAGTGGCGGGCATCTACGGGATGAACTTTCAGAACATGCCGGAGTTGAGCTGGCATTACGGCTACTTCGCCGTGCTCGGCGGCATCGCCGTGGGCTGCACGGCGCTGTATGCCAGCTTCAAACGCTCGGGCTGGCTATAAGCCGCAACCTCAGGTCGGGGTGCCCTGGGGTTTGTGTGCGACGAAACGCATCATCCATTCGGCAACCGTGCTGCCCTGGTGCTCATGCGCCAGGCTGTCGATGCCTTTGCGGTAGACCTCTTGACCCAGCTTGTCCTGGCGCAGCTCAAGCAGCGCTCGCGAATAGTCGTGGATAAACTCCGGGTGCCCCTGGAAGCACAGCACCTGATCACCAATGTGGTAAGCGGCGTTCGGACAGAAATCGCTTGAAGCAATCACCGTGGCGTTTTCCGGCAGGCGGGTGACCTGGTCCTGGTGGCTGATCAACAGGGTCAGCTCCTCGACCTGCGGGCTCATCCACGGTGCCTTGGCATTCATTACATAGCGATGGGTACCCACCCCCCAGCCCTGGCTGGCACGCTCGCTCTTGCCACCGAGCAGCAGCGCCAGCAGTTGATGACCGAAACACACACCCAGCAACTTGTCGCCACGCTGGTAGCGTGCCAGCAGAAACGCTTTGAGGGTTTCGATCCACGGATCATCGCCGAACGAGTCGGCCTTGCTGCCAGTCACCAGGTAGGCATCGAATGCCTGGTCATCAGCGGGGTATTCGCCGTTCATCACGTTGTATACGTCAAACTCGGCGGCGATCGGTTGCCGGGTGAACAACTGCTCGAACATCCGTCCGTAGCCCTGATACTGCCCGATCAGCTCGGGTCGCAGGACGTCGGTTTCCAGGATGCAGATGCGTAACGACATAAAAATAGTCCTGAACGACAAAAGGCGGGATTGCCCCCTAGAGCCTGCCCCGAATAAGGCTTGCAGGCAAGTATGATGCACTGACGAACGGTCACCCCAAGTGGATCCAGGTACAGAACCATTGCAAGCGTCTAGCAAGGGGAATAGTTGCCAGATGGCATAAGGCCTCATAACCAAAAAGAAGATTAAAAAACACACAAATACGAAAGCGTTCTAAAACACAGCTGACGTTGACCCTAAGGTTAGTTGTATACCCATTAGCAAAGGTTCGCGTCTGGACGTCAAACCGCGTTACCCATGTTTGCCGGATCGACGACAAGGAAGCCATTGGGCACTCAGGAATAACAACAAAAAGGCGGTCAGCCATGTTCAAACAATCCAAAGTACGTCAAGCCGGTCTCATCCTCTTCGCCACGACATTGCTGTTGATCCTGCCGAACCTGTCACGCCTGTTCGGCTGAACCTCACTATGGCCCTCTACGGCCCTGCGCAGGTACTCTGCCAGCCTTGATTCGCTGGAGATTGTCTATGCGCCGTTACTTCGTCCTGTTGTCGACCCTGCTCTGCCTGCCCCTGCAGGCGGCGCAGCTGACCCTGGAACTGGGTAGCGCCAGCCGCCACTGGCAAAGCGCCGAACTGCTGGCTCACCCCCTGGCCCAGGATATTCGCATCGACAACGACGTCTCGTACAAGAAAACCATGCACTACCGCGCCGTGCCATTGGCGGTGTTGCTTGAAGGTGTTGGACCAGAAGATCACCTGCAAGCCGTGGCCGACGATGGCTTTGCCGCCGAGATGCCGGCGGCCCCGCTGCTCAAGGACGGCCCGGCACGCGCCTGGCTGGCCGTCGAAGATCCAGCCAGGCCCTGGCCTGCACTGGGCGCTGGCAAACACAGCGCCGGGCCGTTTTACCTGGTCTGGACACAACCCCAGGCCGGAGGGATCAGCCCTGAGCAGTGGCCTTTCCAGGTCGCCAGCATCCGGCGCCTGGCACCGGTCGCCACGCGTTTTCCAGCGCTGCTCCCGGATGCGCAGTTGGCCAGTGACGACCCGGTCAACCTCGGCTTCGCGCTGTTCCAGAAAAACTGCCTGGCGTGTCATCGTCTCAATGGCGCGGGTGACGCCCAGTTCGGCCCGGACCTGAACCTGCCGCACAACCCCACCGAGTATTTCCAGCCGGCGTTCCTGCGCAGCTACATTCGCGACCCGCAAAGCCTGCGCCAGTGGCCGCAGGCGAAGATGCCCGGTTTCACCAGCGCCGTGCTCAGCGACCCGGAACTCGACGCCCTGCTCGCTTACCTCGCGCACATGGCGACCCGCAAGCAGCCTTGATCTGCATTGTTTTATTTCAATAAGTGGTCATTTCAAAGACGCGCGGTTGCACCCAATGTGTACAACCGCTGCGGCTACTTTGCGCTCAACGCTTCATTGCGAAGCGTGGCTCAGGCCAGCTGGCGCTCCTGTTTCACGCCCCAGCCTTCGATTTCACCGCCCAACGGGGCTATTACGGCTTCGAAATCCTGCTCGAACTCATCGATGCCGCCGTAGGTGGCATACATCACCTTGCTCAATTCCAGGTTCCAGGCGCCATCATCACGCTCATGTACCTGGGCGCTTAACGATTCTCCGCGAAACTGTCCCGCTGCCCGTCTTGCCCGCGCCTCATCAGGGAAAACCGCATAGAACTCGATGGGATGAATCTGGGCAAAATTGAAGCCGCCCTCTTTCATCTGGCGTAATACCGTGCTGCTGATGTCCTCGTATTGGCTGCTCATGAATCGTCCTCCTAACTACCGATGGATAGACTTTCAGTGCAAAACGCACCTGCCCGCCACACAAGCTGTGCGGGGGCAATTCGAGCTGATGCATGACGTGGATCGGCAAGCCCGGGCGATCGCAAAAATCGGCCCGACCTTGATTGCAGCGTAGTGCCAAGTTGCCAAGTGCGCCAACCAGGCGGTTCAGGGCGCCTCGGTAATGGCAGTGATCTCCACGCCATTCTGCTCCTTCAGCCATTTGGCTGTGGGCATGCTGGCGCGGTCCTGGAAATCATTGAGGTCCAGTTCATCCATGACCGGGAACAGGTGGGTACGAATCAGCCGTGCGGCCTCCTCGATGCTGGGCTCTTGCTCCGACGTGAACGGCAGCGAGGTACGCTCGCCTTTCTGATCAACAAAGGTAATGACCCACGCTTTCATTGGATTCTCCTCTGTACGGATGCTCAGGGTGAATCGCCCTACAATCCGTTGACCCATGCAACCGACGAACGTTCAGCCGCACCATTTCAAAAATAAAAAAAGAGGCCCGAAGGCCTCTTTCTGTTCAACGCTATGCGTTAATCCGGCACACCGTGGACAACACCCGCGGTGTTATCCAGCAAGCTTTTGGTCGCGGTCTGGATGAACGACTCAAGCTTGTGGGTCAGGTCCTTCTGGTCCGGGCTTTCGATCAGCTCGGCCTTGAAGTTGCCACCCAGCTCGTAGCGATACATACGCGGCGACATGTCCTTGGACTCGATCAGGATGCGATCACCCTTGATCAGACCAACGATCTGCTCGCTGCCCGACGGCTTGATCATGCCAAAACCAGAATCGCCAGCCGGCAGGTTGAGCAGGTCGCGTCCCCAGCACTGGTGGCGGGTTTCGCCGCCCAGGCGGCCCATGATGGTCGGAACGATGTCGATCTGGGTACCGACAGTGTGATTGACCGCTCCGAACTTCTCCTGGATGCCCGGGGCAATCAGCAGCAGCGGTACGTTGAAACGGCCCAGGTCCAGCTCGGTCACTTGCTGGTGATTGCCGAAGCCATGGTCACCGACAATGACGAACAGGGTTTCCTTGAAGTACGGCTCTTTGCGCGCCTTCTCGAAGAACTGGCCCAGCGCCCAGTCGGAGTAACGCATCGCAGTCAGATGCTGATCGAGACGCCCCTGGCCGGTTACCGGCTCCACTGGCAGCTCGGCAGGCAAAGCGTACGGCGTGTGGTTGGACAGGGTCTGCAGCAGTGCATAGAACGGCTTCTTGCCATAGTTCTTGGCCAGTTCTTCGGCGCCACGGTCGAACATGTCCTGATCGGACACACCCCAGGTCGGGTCGGAGAACACCGGATTGACGAAGTCATTGCGGCCAATGAAGGTGGTCATGCCCTGGTTGCCAAAGAAGCCCGACTGGTTGTCCCAGGCAAAGTCGCCGTTGTAGACATAGACGTCGTCGTAGTCACGGGCGCTGAGCAGCGCTGGCAGACCGGACAGCTTGTGGCCACCTTCCGGCGTCTGCATCAGGTATTCGAAACCTGGCAGGTTCGGGTAGCAGGCCATGGTGGCGAACATACCCTGGTGGGTATGGGTGCCATTGGAGAAGAAGCGATCGAACAGCAGACCTTCTTTGGCCAGTTTGTCGAAGTACGGGGTGATGTTGTTCGGGCTGCCCAGGGCGCCTACCGAGTGACCGGCGAAGCTCTCCATGAGGATCACCACGACGTTCTTGATCGGCAGGGTATTGTCGGCCGGCGGCGTGAAGTCACGGCGTACTGCAGCGCTGTCGGCATCGACCAGCTTGTCGTTGCCGGTCAGCAGCATGTCACGCACGGTCTGGGTGGCCAGGGTCTGCTCGATGGTCGACTTCCAGACATTGGCGCGATCTTCACCGAAACGGCTCTTGGCCGCGTCGATCAAGGTCAGGGTGCCATTGAGGCCCAGTTGGTTGACGAAATTCGAGTCGGTGGTAAAGGCATCACCCCAGCGCATCGGTGGCCCCTGACGCAGGGTACCGCGGGCGGCGATGACAGCCACCAGCAAGATCATGAAGAACACCACGCCGCGCACATACCACGGGGCCACCGCACGGCTGCCGGCCGTCTGGTTCTGGTAAGCGCCACGGGGACGGGTCAGGCGGTCGATGCCCTTGAACAACAGGCTCAGCAACCAGGTGCCAAAGAGCCACGCCAACAGGTAGCGCACCACCGGGAAGCCGTACCAGAGCATGCTCAGGACGGTCTTGGGATCTTCCTTGACGTACTGGAATACCAGACCGTTGAGGCGCTGGTGGAACTCACGGTAGAAGTCCAGTTCCATCAGGCCAAGGAACATGACGATGCTCGATGCGATGGTCAGCCACACCCGGAACAGGCCGCGGGCAGCCATGGCACGGGCGCTGAGGGTGGCCAGCAGCAGCGGTATGCTCAGGTAGACAACCACACGCAAGTCAAAGCGCAGGCCATTGAGGAAACCCTCGGCCACCGTCGACATCGGTGTGTCACCGATCATGTCGCTGTTGTAGATCAGCAGGCCCAAACGTACCAGGCTGAGCATCAGCATGATCACCAGGCCACACAGCAGGGTGTAGGCCAGGTGCGATTTTAGCGTCGGTTGCAGCGGGCGCGACGCAGCCCGCTGATCACTCAAGGCGTCCGTGTTAGCCATGGATAGGAAGATCCCTAGGATTCAGATTCAAGAAAGGCGAAAAAACGAATCGGCAAATGTGCACTAAACCCGAGGGCAATGCACGGCCATTCGGCGAACGGATAATTGCGCGCGCGGATTTTCCATAATCGAATGTGAAAATTTCGTTGATGGACACGCCCGGCAACGACTTGCAATATTGTGCTCATTCCTTCATCAATCAGGCGCAGCACCATGTATTTCCGCTATCAGCCCAGCCCGCTTGGCCCACTGTTGCTGGCCGGCGACGATCAGGGCCTGCACCTGCTGCACATGGATGCCGCGCAGCCCTGGGAACTGCCGGGCGAATGGCTGCCTGCGCAGCATCGACTGGATGAAGTGGCGCGCCAACTGGACGAATACTTCGCTGGCAAACGCGAGATATTCGACGTCAGGCTGGCGCCGCTGGGTACGCCTTTTCAACGGGAAGTCTGGCAAGCCTTGCAGCGTATTCCCTACGGCACCACCTGCAGCTACAGCGACCTGGCCGGGCAAATCGGCCGCCCTCGCGCCGTTCGTGCGGTCGGTACTGCCAACGGCGCCAACCCGATCGCGATCATCGTCCCCTGCCATCGGGTGATCGGCAGCAACGGCACCTTGACCGGCTATGCCGGGGGCGTGGAGCGCAAGCAGATGCTGCTGGAGCTTGAAGGGGCATGGCTGATCTGACTCAACGGTGGGAGCGGGCTTGTCCCGCGATCAGCACAGCCAAGCCTATCGCGGGGCAAACCCGCTGCCACCGCCGCGCGGCCCGGCAATCGCCCAGATAATCAGCCCGAGCACCGGCAGCAGCAGGATCAAC
This sequence comes from Pseudomonas sp. GW821-FHT10B02, assembly GCF_059415665.1. NCBI lineage: Bacteria > Pseudomonadati > Pseudomonadota > Gammaproteobacteria > Pseudomonadales > Pseudomonadaceae > Pseudomonas > Pseudomonas sp. GW821-FHT10B02. The sequence goes on from NZ_JBWKNR010000007.1 coordinate 44,460, forward strand.
AGGATCCAGAGGATTTTCGGCCCCAACCCCACGCCGCTTTTAAGCACATTGATGATCGCCCAGATATCCAGCACAAGGATGATCAGGCCTACCAGGCCATTAAATGTGGAACCCATGCTGCCGCTCCCTTGAACACGTGTGCCCACAGGATAGCTCGCTATGAGCCCCATAGACGTTAATGCTTGGCGGCAGCTCAACAGCACTGGTTACACTCGGCTCATCGATATGGTTCAGTGAGGTTCCTATGCCCCCCGCCCAAAGCTCCAGCAGCCCTGCTCCGGCGACACTCTGGAGCGCCTGGTTGCAGCAGGCACAAACCACGCCCTGGCTGAGCGCCGGACTGGGCCTGAGCCTGCTGGCAGTCATTGGCCTGTTGACCGCCAGCGCCTGGAACGCCGTACATGGCGATCATCAGGAAAACCTGCACATGGCAATGCTCGGTGGCCTGGCCGGGTTTGCCGCGACGGCGCTCGGCGCCGTCATGGCCGTGGTCCTGCGTGAAGTCAGCGCGCGCAGCCAGGATGTGATGCTCGGCTTTGCCGCCGGGATGATGCTCGCCGCCAGTTCGTTCTCACTGATTCTGCCGGGCCTGGATGCTGCCCGTGAAATCACCGGCAACGGCCCCTATGCAGCCATGACCGTGGTCATCGGCATGGGGCTTGGGGTGTTGCTGATGCTTGGCCTCGATCGTTTCACCCCGCACGAACATGAAAGTACCGGCCCCTGCGGACCGCAGGCCGAGCGGATCAACCGGGTATGGCTGTTCGTGCTGGCCATCACCCTGCATAACCTGCCCGAAGGCATGGCCATCGGTGTCAGCTTTGCCAATGGCGACCTGAATGTTGGCCTGCCGTTGACCAGCGCCATCGCCATCCAGGACATTCCCGAAGGCCTGGCCGTGGCCCTGGCGTTGCGCGCCACCGGGCTTTCAACCTTGAAGGCGGCGCTGGTGGCGATCGGCTCCGGCATGATGGAGCCGATCGGCGCGGTCATCGGCCTGGGGATTTCCACCGGCTTTGCCATCGCCTACCCGGTGAGCATGGGCCTGGCGGCCGGCGCGATGATCTTCGTGGTGTCTCACGAGGTGATTCCGGAAACCCACCGCAATGGTCACCAGACCTCGGCAACCCTCGGCCTGATGGGCGGTTTTGCGGTGATGATGTTCCTCGACACCGCCCTCGGTTAAACGTGCACCGCTACCCGCAGCGCTTCCAGAGCAGGCGCTGCGGCAACCCCCACCTCGGCACACAGCTCCAGCACCCGCGCCAGGTCGTTACCGCCAACCATGACCATCTGCAGCTCATCATCGAGCAGCTGGCTGAAGTTCATCAGCACATAGCCACCGGCCTCTTTGTTCATCGCGCCCATCTGCACCTGGATGCGGTTGAGTGCGGTCAACGGCTCGACCTTGGCCAATTGCTTGGGCTTGAGGTTGAAGGCGATGCTCTTGTCGAAGGAATCGACGATCTGCGCGAACAGGTCCTGGTAGGTATCGGCCTGGAACAGCACCGTGTCAGGCAAGCTGCCGACCACGATCCACTCACCCAAGGGGATCGGGAAGCTGTCGTCGTAGTTGATGTCAGGATTGGCGGCCAGGAAGGCTTGCGGGTCGGCATAGGCCTGGGCGGCCTCGTCGGCGATGCGCTCGATGTCTTCTTCGCGCATGCAGCCGGCGCTGATTTTGCCGATGAGTTCGACCAGTTGGGATTTCATGAAGGGGCCCTGCGACGCTGAAAAAAGTCGCCAAGGATAGCCGCAAAAGGCCCCCGGGGGTTAGCCGCGCAGCGCTTGCAACTGCGCAGCGGTATCGGCGGCGCCCATGGCCTGGGCGGCGCCCAGCGCGCTGATGCCCTTGGCGTCCTGACGCTGTGCATCAGCGCCTTTGCCGAGCAGGTACTCGACAATCGCGGTACGGTTGAACATGGCCGCCATCATCAACGCAGTACGCCCGTCGGCCGCAGCCGAATCGACCGCCACACCCTGCTCCACCAGCAACCGGACCATCGCCAGATCACCCTTGAACGCCGCGCCGGCCATTGGCAACTGGCCATTGTCGTTGGCAATCAGTGGATCGGCGCCATGCTGCAGCAGGGTTTTTACCGCGTCGAGATGACCGTGGTAACTGGCGAGCATCAGTAACGTATCGCCTTTGTGGTTACGCAGGTTGGCCGGCAGGCCCTTCTCCAGCAAGCGCGCAAGCATGACTGCATCGCCCTGGCGAGCCCGCTCGAAGACTTCTTCGGCGAACGCGGCGGCTTCGTCGTCATTCATGGGCGTGGAGCTGCGTTGGTCGGACATGGGGAACCTCCTGGCGGGTTTGAAGACCCAAGTATTTGCCAGGCAAGCCTTCAGGTCCATTGTGGATAACCGATGGTGCCAACAGAACATTTCTATTGGCCAGCGCACCTTGCAAAATGCACGGTGGAATGTACGCGGCCTTGCAGAATGCACGCCGATGTAATTAGGAAATCAAGCTAACATATTGATATTTAATAGTTTTTTAATAAATCAGAACTGGCACAGTCACTGCACCTATCACTCCATGTCTGCCACCCACAGCCAGGAGTTGATATGGACCTCATCCAGGAAAAGTTCGCCTCGGTATTCTCCGCCTATGCCGTCACCACCCAGGCGCGGCCCGATGGTGGAATTCTGCTGACCTTGCGCGCAGCAGATGGCAAACAGGTCAAACGCTCGATTTCCTACGGGCAATTGCACAGCGCCGAACAGCTGACCTGGGCGATCAGTGCGATTCGCCGCGACCTGGCTGAGCAAGCCAGTGAACTGCCAGTGATTTCCCGGCTGCAGAGCCAGCAGCGTTTTGCTTTGCCGACTTATCGCTAAGCAGCCAGGGCCACTTCGTGCCCCATCGCTGGCAAGGCCAGCTCCCACAGGGGCTGGCCTTGTTCGTTACATCTCACAGTCTTCAAGACCTGGGAATTGCTCGGCAATCTTTGCGCCGGTGAATTGGGCAACCGCTGCCGGTGTTTTGTTGAACAGCCGAATCGCCACAAACCGCGGCTCCGCGCCCATATCGATCCAATGCCGAACCCCTGCCGGCACACCGATCAGGTCGCCTTTCTCGCACAACACCGCGTAGATGTAATCCGCGATATGCAGGCTGAACAGCCCGCGTCCGGCGGCGAAAAAGCACAGTTGATCTTCTTCGCAGGTATGTTCGGCAAGCAAGCTGGCATCCGCTTCGCGGGTTACTTCAACACCGGCATAACCCTTCTCGACCTTCAGGGCATCGATACTGCGTTGATAAGCGCCGATCAGATCCTGGTCACTGGCGCCCGCCTGAATCGGCGCACTGGCCTGCCAGCGCTCGAAACGCACGCCATGCTCAGCCAGGGTCGAAGCGATGTCCTCAAGGTGGGTCAGAACCTTGTTAGGGGTGTCCGGAGTGGACAGGTGGTAAACGGACAGGCTGCTCATCAGAGGAAATTCCTAGTTCTCGGCTTCTTTCATTCGGGTCGCAATGATAACGGCTGCAGCCAGCGCTGCGACGCTGGCAATACTAAAGGTGGTAGCTGCGCCGAGCAGATTCCAGCTGTAGCCGGAATACAGGGCGCCCAAGGCGCCGCCGGTTCCCGCCAGGGCAGCATACAGGGCCTGCCCCTGGCCTTGCTGACGGGCGCCAAAACTACGTTGCACAAAAGCAATGGCGGCGGCGTGGAAGCTGCCGAACGTAGCGGCGTGCAAGACCTGGGCGAACAGCAACACCGCCAGGTGTTCGGCAAAATTACCCAGCAGCAGCCAACGCAGGGCTGCCAGGACGAAACTGGCCATCAGCACGCGGCGCAACGAGACCCGCGCCAGAATCCAGCTCATGCCGAGGAACATCAACACCTCGGCGACCACACCCAGGGCCCAGAGCATACCGATGACACCGCGGCTGTAGCCCAGATGTTCCAGGTGCAGGGTCAGAAAGGTGTAGTAAGGCCCGTGACTGAGCTGCATCAGCGCCACACAGACATAGAACGCAGCCACGCCGGGGCTGCTCAATTGCTTGAGAAAGCCACCCTGGCTGCGCTCGTTCTGCCCAGGCGGCTGGGCGTTGGGCACCCAGAGACTGGCAAGGACGATGCCGGCCATGATGATCACCAGCGCCAGCGGATACACATCCAGGCTCAGCCCATCGAACAGCCGCCCCAGGCCAACCACAGTGAGGATGAAGCCGATCGAGCCCCACAGGCGAATCTGGCTGTAGCGTGCGGTCTGGCCCTGCAAATGCGCCAGGGTAATGACTTCGAACTGCGGCAACACCGCATGCCAGAAGAACGCGTGCAAGGCCATGACCAGCGCCAGCCAGGCATAGCTCTTGGCGAAGAAAATCAGCGAGAAGCTCAGCAGGGTCGCCAGCGCCCCCAGGCGTACGATCAGCAGGCGCCGACCACTGCGGTCACCGAGCCAGCCCCACAGATTGGGCGCGACACAACGCATGAGCATGGGGATGGCCACCAGCTCGCCGATCCGTGCACTGGAAAACCCCAGGTGATGGAAATACAGCGCCAGGAAAGGCGCTGTAGAACCGAGCAAGGCGAAGTAGAACAGGTAGAAGCTGGACAGCCGCCAGTAGGGGATCGGCGCCACGGCTCAGCAGGCCGCGGCGCGTTTGCCTGGTGATGGCATTACAGCTGGCCCAGCACCGGTGTGCTCACGCGTACATCGGCGTTCTGGCCACGATGACGCAGCAGGTGGTCCATCAGCACGATTGCCATCATCGCTTCGGCGATCGGCGTGGCGCGGATGCCCACGCACGGATCGTGACGGCCCTTGGTGATCACTTCAACCGGGTTGCCGTGCACATCGATCGAACGACCCGGGGTGGTGATGCTCGAAGTCGGCTTCAGGGCCAGGTGGGCAACAATCGGCTGACCGGAAGAAATCCCGCCGAGAATGCCGCCGGCGTTGTTGCTGAGGAAACCTTCGGGAGTCATTTCGTCGCGGTGCTCGGTGCCGCGTTGCGCCACGCTGGCGAAACCTGCGCCAATCTCCACGCCCTTGACCGCGTTGATGCTCATCAAGGCATGCGCGAGCTCGGCATCCAGGCGGTCGAAAATCGGCTCACCCAGGCCCGGCATGACGCCTTCGGCGACCACGGTGATCTTCGCCCCGACCGAATCCTGGTCACGACGCAGCTGGTCCATGTAAGCCTCCAGCTCCGGCACCTTGTCCGGGTCGGGGCTGAAAAACGCATTCTGCTCCACCGACTCCCAGGTCTTGAACGGAATCTCGATCGGACCCAACTGGCTCATGTAGCCACGAATGCGAATCCCCTGGCTGGCCAGGTACTTCTTGGCAATCGCGCCCGCAGCCACACGCATGGCGGTTTCCCGCGCCGAGCTGCGGCCACCGCCACGGTAGTCACGCTCACCGTACTTGTGGTGGTAGGTGTAGTCGGCGTGGGCCGGACGGAACAGGTCTTTGATCGCCGAGTAGTCTTTGGACTTCTGGTCGGTGTTGCGAATCAGCAGGCCGATGGCGCAACCGGTGGTACGGCCCTCGAAAACCCCGGAAAGGATTTCGACTTCATCGGCTTCCTGACGCTGGGTGGTGTGCCGGCTGGTGCCGGGCTTGCGCCGGTCGAGGTCGTGCTGCAGGTCGGCCAGGGAAATTTCCAGGCCCGGCGGACAGCCGTCGACAATGGCGACCAACGCCGGACCATGGCTTTCGCCAGCGGTGGTGACAGTGAACAGCTTGCCGTAGGTATTGCCGGACATGCAGGACGCTCCGCGAATCAGCCTGATTTGAACAAGGCCGCCAGTATACGCAGGCTAACCATTCAGTTCATCCCTGACAGCGAACCTTCTGCCCAGGCACCGGTCAAAAAGCCAACTCCTCGATAGTGGCCTGATGATGTTGCGCGTTTTCGTGGTAATCGCCCTGCTGTTCAGCGGTCTGGTGCACGCTGGCGCCCCTACTGTATTGCAACGCCCGATCAGTCTCGATACCGGTAGCGGCACGCTGTACGGCAGCCTGCTGTTGCCGCGCACCGAACAACCGCCACCGGTGGTGCTGATCATCCCCGGCTCCGGGCCCACTGACCGCAACGGCAACAGCCCGGACGGCGCCCACACCGACAACCTCCGGCAACTGGCGCTGGTGCTGGCCAAGAACCGGATTGCCAGTGTGCGTTATGACAAGCGCGGCGTTGCCGCCAGCCAGGCAGCGACACCGGATGAACGCGACCTGACGGTTGAACGCTATGTCGCCGATGCCGTGGCCTGGAGCCATAAACTCAAGGCCGATCCACGTTTCGGTCAGTTGATCCTGCTGGGGCACAGTGAAGGCGCGCTGATTGCCAGTCTGGCCGCTGAACCGAGTGGCGCCAGCGCCGTAATCAGTGTGGCCGGCAGCGGCCGGCCGATCGATGAGGTCTTTCGTGCACAGCTCGCTGGCCGCGTACCGGCCCGCTACAGCGAGCAAGTGACGCAGATTCTGGATACCCTCAAGGCCGGGCGCACCGCGTCGAACATCCCTCGCCCACTGCAGGATGTGCTGCGCCCGTCGGTCCAGCCGTACCTGATTTCGTTGTTTCGCCAGGACCCGGCAGCGGCGTTCGCCCGGGTGAAAGTACCGGCCCTGATCATCCAGGGTACCCACGATATCCAGGTCGATGTCAGCAATGCCGAACGGCTCAAGGCTGCCAAGCCCGACGCCGAACTGGCGTTGATCCAGGGCATGAACCACATGCTGAGGATTGCCCCGCAGGCGGCAAGCCAGCAGCGCGACAGTTACCTGAATCCGAAATTGCCGCAAGCTGCCGAACTGGGCGAGCGCGTCGTCGAGTTTATCCACAGGCTGCCCGCAGCCTGAGCGAATTTCAGCGAAATTCCGCCTCCAGTCCCGGACGATTCTGCCGATAAGCCGATGCTGGCATCGTGATTGTGTCCAGCTTGCTGTGCACAAGAGGATTGCCGTGATGACTGAAGCCGCCCCCCAGGATGCCCCCGAAACCCCAGAAGCCGTGCCGGAACCCGCGCCGCTGCCGTGGGCCGAGGTGACTGCGGAACATTTCCAGATGCTGCGCCTGGCGCCGCTGCAGACTGATCGCAACAGTGGTGCACGACCACTGCGTTTCGTTCAGTACGGCTATGCCGAGCGCCACAACAAAGACATCAGCCTGTTGCGCATGAGCATCCAGTTGCCCGGGCAAAAGGTGCGCAAGGAACAGAACCATCTGGACATCTGGGTCGATCATCAGCAAAAGCACGTGCGTATCGGCCCTGATAGCGGCCTGCAGATCGAGCCTTTGAACCGTGGGCTGGGGCGCTTCCTGCTGGCCCAGGCCGTAAGCTGGGCGCAGCGCAAATGGTCACACTACCGGCTCGAAGGTGCCGCTCTGGCCAACAAGGATGCCCTCAACGAGGACACCCGCCTGCGCCGAGACCATCTGTTGCACAGCCATGGCCTGGAAGTCGAATACGCCGATGCCCAGCACCTCAAGGGTCGCTATGTCGATGCACAGGTCGGCGAGCTCAAGGGCGGCTGGAATGCTGACAAGGTGCAGCGCGTGGAAATCCTCGATGCTGCGCAGATGCTCCAGCAGGCCGAACAGAATCTGCAGGAAAAGGAAGCGCAACTGCGCGAGCGTGACGAGCGGGTCAGCAAGTACCGTCGCGAAGACAGTGGCCTGCGCTTCACCATCACTTGCCTGGTGGCCTTTGCGGTATTCCAGGCCGGACTGCTGATCTGGATTGCGACCCACTAAAAGCATCGCGGGGCAAGCCCGCTCCCACAGGGTTTAATTCATCCCTGTGGGAGCGGGCTTGCCCCGCGATTGATTCAGCCTTTACACCCTTGAAGCAAACAGGCCCTGATGCTGCCGGCACTGCTCTGCCGTCAACATGAATACACCGTGCCCGCCGCGCTCGAATTCCAGCCAGGCAAAGTCCACTTCCGGGTACAGCGCTTCGACGTGCACCTGGCTATTGCCGACTTCGACGATCAACAAGCCCTTCTCGGTCAGGTGATCCGCCGCTTCGGCCAGCATGCGCCGCACCAGGTCCAGGCCGTCGTTGCCACAGGCCAGGCCCAGTTCCGGCTCATGGTGGTACTCATCCGGCATGTCGGCGAAATCCTCGGCATCGACATACGGCGGATTGGACAGGATCAGGTCGAAGCGCTGCCCGGGCAAACCGTCGAAGCCATCGCCCTGAACGGTATAGACGCGCTCTTCCAGACCATGACGTTCGATGTTCTGGTTGGCCACTTCCAGCGCTTCGAACGACAGGTCGGCCAGCACCACTTCGGCCTCAGGGAACACCTCGGCACTGACGATACCGATGCAACCTGAACCGGTACACAGGTCGAGAATGCGCGCAGGTTCGCTGGCCAGCCAAGGCTCGAAGCGTTTTTCGATCAGCTCGCCGATGGGCGAACGCGGAATCAGCACGCGCTCGTCGACGATAAAGGCCAGGCCGCAGAACCACGCCTCGCCCAACAGGTAGGCAGTCGGCACGCGGTCTTCGATGCGGCGCTTGAGCAGGCGCTGCAGGTGCACCAGTTCGTCGTCTTCCAGCTGGCAGTCCAGATAGCTGTCGGCAACCTCCCAGGGCAAATGCACCGAGCCGAGCACCAGCAGCCGTGCTTCGTCCCAGGCGTTGTCGGCACCATGTCCAAAAAACAGGCCATGCTCATGGAAACGGCTGACAGCCCAACGGATATGATCGCGCAGGGTGCGCAGGCGAGAAGTGATCACAACAGACTCCTTGAAAGACGACCTGCAATTCTAACAGCCCGATCACAGAAAAGGTTCGTCAAAACCGCCTGTAAGTGTTTCGCCGACATGGCTGCAGGCCACTAACCACGCTGCTTGTACGCGAAGCGATTCACATAAGTGCTCAGGCAGGGGACAATAGGTTGAAAAGCCCTATCCAAAGGAGCCCTTGATGTCTGTTCCAACGACGATGTTCCACCTTAGCGGCCGTGGCTATCCACCCGCCAAGCTCAGCAATGCCAGCCTGGTCATTATCGACGCGCAAAAAGAGTACCTGAGCGGTCCTCTGGCGCTGTCGGGCATGGACGAGGCTGTGGCGAACATCGCTAAAATGCTCGAAGCGGCGCGCAAGGCCGGCCGCCCGATCATCCACGTGCGCCACCTTGGCACCGTCGGTGGCCTGTTCGACCCTCAGGGGCCACGCGGCGAGTTCATTCCAGGCCTTGAACCGCAAGGCGATGAAGTGATCATCGAAAAGCGCATGCCCAATGCCTTCAAGAACACCACCCTGCATGAAACCCTGCAGAAGTACGGGCACCTGGACCTGATCGTCTGCGGTTTCATGAGCCATTCCAGCGTCAGCACCACCGTGCGCCGGGCCAAGGACTATGGTTATCGTTGCACCCTGATCGAGGATGCCTGCGCTACCCGCGACCTGCCGTTCAAGGGAGGGATCATTGCCGCTGCACAGATCCAGCAAAGCGAAATGGCGATCATGGCCGACAACTTCGCTTGTGTGGCCCCGACCAGCAGCCTGATCTGATCGGTCATCCGACGGGCTGGCGGAACCACCTTGCGCTATTTCGGTCAACATCCGGATATCCACAGAGGAAATCGGCATGAAGTTGTCCGACGGTTTCGATGCCAAGCGCTTGCGCCAGCGTGAGCCACGCAATTGGGGCGCACGCCTGGCAGCCGCCTTTTCGGCGCTGCTGGCGACCCTTGGCGTGCTGCTGGCCATGGCCGGCGCCGCCAGCCTGCTCGGCAACCTTGAAGCCCTGGCCGAGCTCAACGCCAACCGCGCGGGTGCCGCAGTCGTACTCGCAGGCGGCCTGTTGTTGCTGTACCTGGGCATCTGGTTCTGGCGCCGCAGCCGTCTGCGTCTGCGCCGCAGCCGTGAGCTGAACCTGTCGCCGCACCTGATGAAAAAGCACGATTGACTGCAACCTGCGGGGGAGTCGCGTAAACTACGCCGCCCAGGCGGAGGCTTACATGCAAGACGACGATTTTTCCCTGTTCAAAAGCGAGATGCGCGGCGTCAAGCCGATCAAGCATGATCGCGCCGAAGTCGGCAAACCCAAGGCCGACCGCAAGCAACTGGCCGGCCTGCGTCAGGCCGCGACGGTACGCAGCGACCAGAATGTGGTCGATGGCTTGTCGGACCAGTTTGTCATCGACGTAGGCCCCGAAGACGACCTGCACTGGAGCCGTGACGGCGTCCAGGAAAGCCAGATGCGCAAGCTCAAGCTCGGCCAGATCGGTTTCGAAGGCAGCCTCGACCTGCACGGCATGAACGTGGAAAAAGCCCGCGAAACCCTCTGGGCGTTCCTCGCCGAGGCCACCCGCTTCGAAGTACGCTGCGTGCGCGTCACCCATGGCAAGGCCGTACGCCTGGATGGCAAGAAGCCAATGATCAAGAGTCACGTCAACACCTGGCTGCGCCAACACCCGCAGGTACTGGGGTTTACCTCGTGCCAGGCCCGTCATGGCGGTACCGGCGCGGTGTACGTGATGCTCAAACGAACCATGCTCGAAGGCCGTGACGAGTAACGCCGTACTTGCAGCGCCGCCACAGCCGCCGTACCCTTCGCGTTTGCGATAAATCCCACAGGTAGATCCATGTCCCTGGAACAGAACTACACCGCTATCCTCGGCCAGCTCGGCGAGGACGTCTCCCGCGAGGGCCTGCTCGACACGCCCAAGCGGGCTGCGAAGGCCATGCAGTACCTTTGCCGCGGTTATGAACAAACCCTGGAAGAAGTGACCAACGGCGCACTGTTCAGCTCCGATAACAGCGAAATGGTCCTGGTCAAGGACATCGAGCTGTACTCGCTGTGCGAACACCACATGCTGCCATTCATCGGCAAGGCTCACGTCGCCTACATCCCCGATGGCAAGGTCCTGGGCCTGTCCAAGGTTGCGCGGATCGTCGACATGTACGCACGTCGCCTGCAGATCCAGGAAAACCTCAGCCGCCAGGTGGCCGAGGCGATCCAGAAGGTCACCGGCGCCCTGGGCGTGGCGGTGGTCATCGAAGCCAAGCACATGTGCATGATGATGCGCGGTGTGGAAAAACAGAACTCGACCATGATCACCTCGGTGATGCTCGGCGAATTCCGTGAAAATGCCGCGACCCGCAGCGAGTTTCTCAGCCTGATCAAGTAATCGGGCCTGACTGCAAGCCGACCTTTCGTGGTCGGCTTTTTTTATTCTTAGGAGTTGCCATGATTGTCAAAGCACTGCGTGTCGGCTTGGGTCAGTTGATTGTGTTCGGTGACTGGATCAGCCGCCCGGCCAAACTCAAACGCGAACCGGCCACCCAGGCGCTGGTCGAGCAACAGGCCAAGGGCTTGAGCCTGTACCAGTTCCACGCCTGCCCGTTCTGCGTGAAAACCCGCCGTACCCTGCACCGCCTGAACGTGCCGGTGACCCTGCGCGATGCGAAGAACAACGAACAGGATCGCCAGGCACTGCTCAATGAAGGTGGCAAGATCAAAGTACCGTGCCTGCGCATTGAAGAAGACGGCAAGACCACCTGGATGTACGAATCCAAGGTGATCATCGATTACCTCAACAAGCGTTTTTCGGCAGTGTAAGGTAGGAGCGGGCTTGCCCCGCGATTACGATGTAGCTGACAGACCGCAATCGCGGGGCAAGCCCGCTCCCACAGTGTTTACCCGACCATAGTCACATGACGAGGATGGCTGGCGACCCGATCCAGCCATGCCTGAATGCCCGGATAGGCGTCCAGATCAAAACCACCCTGCTGGGCGACATGGGTGTAGGCGTACAGCGCGACATCGGCAATCGAGTAGCGGTCGCCGACCAGATAAGGCGTTAGCTGCAGCTGCTTCTCCATCACCCGCAAAGCCTTGTAGCCGCCTTTGTGCAGGGTCTTGTATTCCTCCAGGCGCTCTTGCGGCAGGCCCAGGTAAAACTGGATGAAGCGCGCCACGGCTATGTACGGCTCATGGCTGTATTGCTCGAAGAACTGCCACTGCAGTACCTGGGTGCGCAAGCGCGGCTCGCTGGGCAGGAATTCGGTGCCATCGGCGAGAAAGTTCAGGATCGCGTTGGATTCCCACAGGTAGGTGCCGTCTTCAAGCTCCAGCACTGGCACCTTGCCATTGGGGTTCATGGCCAGAAACGCCGGGGTTTCCGTCTCGCCCTTGAGGATATCCACCGAATGCCATTCATAAGGCAGACCAAGCAAGTGCAGCATCAGCTTGACCTTGTAGCAGTTACCCGACTGGTAATCACCGTAAACCTTGTACATCTCTCCCCCCACTCAATGGCTGAATCGTACTCGCCCCCATAGTTGGCGACTGTACGGCTAAATGCAATGCCTGCTGTATGGCAAGAAAGGCAAGCCTGCGCGTTAGTCTGCAAAATCTGCTTACACCTAGAACAAGGAATGCCCCATGCCCGATGCCACTTCCGCGCAACTGCGCCCTTTGGCTGACTCCTCACCCTCGGCCGTGGTCGCAGGTTTTATTGCCATGCTGACCGGCTACACCAGCTCCCTGGTATTGATGTTCCAGGCTGGCCAGGCAGCCGGTTTGACCAGTGCGCAAATCTCATCGTGGATCTGGGCCCTGTCGATCGGCATGGCAGTGTGCAGCATCGGCCTGTCATTACGCTATCGCACGCCGGTGACAGTGGCCTGGTCGACTCCGGGGGCGGCGCTGTTGATCACCAGCCTTGGCGGTGTCAGCTATGGTGAAGCCATCGGCGCCTACATCACCTGCGCCGTGCTGGTGGTGATCTGCGGCCTGACCGGCAGTTTCGAACGCCTGGTCAAGCGCATTCCAGCCTCACTGGCGTCGGCGTTGCTGGCCGGTATCCTGTTCAAGATCGGCAGCGAAATCTTCATTGCCGCCCAACACCGCACCGCGCTGGTGCTGGGGATGTTCTTCAGTTACCTGATCATCAAGCGCCTGTCGCCGCGTTATGCCGTGCTCGCCGCGTTGCTGGTGGGCACCGCCTTGTCCGGTGCCATGGGCCTGCTGGATTTCAGTGGTTTCAGCCTGGAGGTGGCAACCCCGGTGTGGACCACGCCAAGCTTTTCCCTGGCCGCCACCATCAGCATCGGCATTCCACTGTTCGTGGTCGCCATGACCTCCCAGAACATGCCGGGCGTTGCCGTGTTGCGGGCCGACGGCTATCAGGTGCCGGCCTCCCCCCTGATCTCGGTGACCGGCCTGGCCTCGCTGGTATTGGCGCCCTTCGGCTCCCATGGCATCAACCTGGCGGCGATCAGCGCGGCGATCTGTACCGGCCCGCACGCCCATGAAGACCCGAACAAACGCTATACAGCAGCGGTCTGGTGCGGAATTTTCTATGGCATCGCCGGCGTATTCGGCGCCACCCTGGCCGCCCTCTTCGCGGCCTTGCCGAAAGAGCTGGTGCTGTCGATTGCTGCCCTGGCACTGTTCGGCTCGATCATGAACGGCCTGACGGTTGCCATGAATGAAGCCAAAGAGCGCGAAGCGGCGTTGATTACCTTCATGGTCACCGCGTCGGGCTTTACCCTGTTCTCGATCGGCTCGGCGTTCTGGGGGATTGTCGCCGGGGTGTTGACGCTGATGATTCTCAACTGGCGCAAGAACGGCTAACTCTGCCTTTGGGGTCGCTCGGTGCGCTGCAGGAACGCCTGGGCGCGCTGGTCCTGAACATAGGCGACATTGATCCGCAACCAGTCACTGGCAGCCCCCTGCGGATCAAATGCACTGCCCGGCGCCAGCAGCACCGAACAAGCCAGTGCTTCTCGATTGAGTGCGGCGAAATTCCAACCAGGGCAACGTGCCCAGACAAACATCCCGCCATAAGGCTCGGTGAATACCTGCCAGCCGCTGGCTTCCAGTTGCCCCAGCGCCTTGGCCATGTGCTGCGCCAGGCGCGGACGCAGGCGCGCCACGCTTTTGCGGTACGAACCACTGGCGAGCATCTGTGCCACCACCTGCTCGCTGAACCGGCAAGTACCCAACCCGGCAACCATCTTCAGTTCAGCCAGGCGGGCGACCAGTGCGGGTTCCGCCACCAAGTAACCGACGCGTAACGAACTGCTCAGGGTCTTGGAAAAGCTCGCGAGGTAAATTACCCGCTGCTCGGCGTCCAGGGTGGCCAGTCGCGTTACCGCACCGTCCTGGAAGTCGGCATAGATATCGTCTTCGATGATCTGTACATCATGCTCACGAGCGAGCTCCAGCAAGCGGTAAGCCACCTTTGGGGTCAGGCTGCTGCCAGTGGGGTTGTGATACAGACTGTTGATGTACAGGCAACGCGGCCGATGGCGCTTGAGCAGGTCTTCCAGTACTTGCAGGTCCGGGCCTGCGGCGGTACGCGGCACCAGCAGCATTTCGATCTGATGCTGGCGCAGCAGGTTGTACAGGTTGTAGTACCCCGGGCTTTCCACCACGACCTTGTCGCCAGGCTTGAGCAGGGTTCGCAGCAGCAAGTCGAGAGCATGACTGGCGCCCTGGGTCGTAAGGATCTGCTGGGGACTGACCTGGATACCGATCTGCCCCAGGACCTTGTGCAGTTGAGCACGCAAACTGGCCAGCCCCAACGGTGGACAGTAGTCGAGCAAATCTTCCACCGGCCCACGGCTGACGTGACGCACAGCCTGGGCGATCGCTTCGGTGGCGCGCCAGCTGGAAGGCACCCAGCCACAACACAGATTGAGCAGATCGACCGGGGCATCGCTGAATTGTTGCCAGCGATTGGCAAAGGTTTCATCGCGAAATGGCTGATCAACCAGCGCAACACTTAGCCGCTGTTCAGCGACAAAAAAGCCGGCACCATGCCGAGCCTCCAGCAATCCCATTGCCACCAGCCGGTCATAAGCTTCGATCACACAGGACTGGCTGATGCCCTGCTCGCGCGCCAACTGGCGGATTGATGGCAAGCGGCTGCCAGGACGCAGGCGTTGCTGTTCGATCCAGCCCTGCAACTGATCCGTGACCTGCTGGACCAGTGGCGTGGAGGATTGACGGTCAAGTGTCAGGTTCATGGACAAAGTGTTCGGTAGTTTTGTCCGAACAGTTAATCACAAATTCCCGGCCAGTGTGCCTTGAGAGTCCTTGGTGGTCACCGGATAGTCGCGGTATCGACAAGGAGCTCACTATGCCCACCCAGCGTTCCCCTGCCCTGCTGGCCTTCGCCCTGTGCCTGATCACTTTTGCGGTCAACCTGCAGGCTCCCCTGTATACGACCTATGCAGAGCTGTCCGGAACCGGTGCCGCAGCCACGGCGCTGGCTTTTTCAGCTTATGTCGTCGGCGTGGTGCCGGTCCTGTTGCTGCTCGGTGGCCTGGCGGACCGGGTCGGGCGGCGGCCCCTGATCATCGTTGCCCTGGGCTTGTCGATGCTGGCCACCCTGCTGATGCTGCTGGCGCCAACCCTGGAAACACTGGGGCTGGCACGCTTGCTACTGGGCATCGGCACAGCGCTGGCCTCGGCGACAGGCACCGCCTACATGAGTGAACTGATGCACAACGGCGACCATCAGCGTGCGGCCACATGGGTCACTGCCAGTACCTCACTGGGCTTTGGCCTTGGCGCTGCGTTGACCAGCCTGTTCCTGTTGCGTGGGCCAAGCCTGGCACCTGAAAGCTTCTACTTGCATCTACTGCTGGCCGGCCTGGCCCTGTTGGCGGTGTGGCGTCTTCCCGATCAACGTCGCGATGCCCGGGGCGCGTGGCTACGCCTGCCCTGCTACCCCGCAGGCAGCCTGCCTTATGGACTGGCGATCCTGCTGGCGTGGGCCTGCGTCGGCCTGGTGATCGCCTTGCTGCCGTCGATCCTCAAGCAACACGGCCTGGCCGATTGGTCGGGCTTCTCGACCTTCTGTGTGATCAGCTGCGGCCTGTTGTTCCAGCCGCTGGCCCGGCGGATGGCACCTGGCAAAGCGACCTTGCTCGGCTTGATGGTATTGCCCTGCAGCTATGCGTTGCTGGCCTGGGGTGCCGATCGCGGTCAACTGGTCGCCGTGCTGCTCGGCACGCTGGCCGCCAGCAGTGCCTGCTATGGCTTTGTCTATCTGGGTGGATTGTCGGCGGTGAACATGTTGGCAGGGGCCGAGAAAACCCGCGCCAGCGCGGGCTTCTTTCTGCTTGCTTACCTGGGCTTCAGCTTGCCGGTGATTTTTACCGGACTATTGGCTGACCGTCTGGGTTCCAGGGTTGCCCTGCTGGTATTTGGCGCCAGCTTGCTGATTGGTTGCCTGGTGGTTGCTGTGCGCCTGTTTTGGCACTACCCACGCCTGCAAAGTCACCCATCCGCCCAGTGAAAAACCAGGCACTTACAACGGTGAACAAAACGTGAAAAAAATGTAAAATTTGTAGGAAATGTTACACTTAGCCGATGATGGCATTTCGACATAGGGATGTGTAGCAGTGACGCGCGGATGCAAGGATTTGGTGAATGAGTTTTCCTACACGCTCAACCACCGTCGTTCCACATTACACTTCAAAGCACCTCCTGCCACCTTCACCGCTCATGCGTTGCAGCGCCTGGTAGAACAACAGGGCTCGACCAAGCGCATCAGCGCGCCGTTGGACTGTACCCGAAGCGCGCTGTTCACCAAACGCCAGCCCCTGGACTCGCTGAAAAAAAAGCTGCGGGTGGCCTTTGGTGGCAGCAAACGCCAAGGCCTGAATGACTGGGTGATCGAAGAGCTGGTCAATACCGCCGAAGCGCACAAACGTGGCGCCCGGGTTGCGCCGTTGATCGGCTTTGGTTACTCCAGGGACCGCCTTGGCCTGATGGATGACTTCATCATTATCACAGGCTTGCTAGCGGGCTATACCGATGGCTGGAAGTGGGTCAGCGCCAACCCGAAGCAGGTTGAAACGTTGATTGTCAGCGCCTTCGAACTGCTGCACTCACTGCACCAGCAGGGTGTCAGCCATATGGACCTGTGGGCTGCCAACGTGATGTTGCCCGACGAACTTCCAGCGCCGGCCCAGGCCATCGACCTGGAAAACTGCTTCTGTCGGCCAACCGAGTTCCTCAGCGAGACCCTCGGCTTTCAGTTCGGCTTCTTTTACTTTCGCGAGATCTACCGCTTTATCACCGAGGCCCGCTACGACGAACTGGTCGATGCGGCGCTGGCTGAGTATCCCGGTATCGACCGAGAACGCTTCACACCTTGCTATCAGCTCAGCAAACATCAACACGTCGGCCGCAAAGACCGACGCACGGTGTTTCTCACGGGGCAGTTGAAAGCAGGCTAGCACGTCAGATCGCAGTCGCCCCACCATCCACCGCCAGGGCATGGCCGGTGGTGAACGCGGCGCCATCACTGCACAGGTACAATACCGCGCTGGCGATCTCTTCGACCTTGCCAATACGCCCTACAGGATGCATCGCTGCAGCAAACTCGGCCTTGCGTGGATCGGCCTCATAGGCACGGCGGAACATATCGGTATCAATCACCGCCGGGCATACGGCGTTGACGCGGATTTTCTTCTTGGCGTATTCGATCGCCGCCGACTTGGTCAGACCGATCACTGCATGCTTGGAGGCGCTGTAGATACTCATCTTCGGCGCCGCGCCGAGCCCGGCCACCGACGCGGTGTTGACAATCGCACCGCCGCCCTGGGCCAGCAACAGCGGTAGCTGGTACTTCATGCACAACCACACCCCCTTGACGTTGACACCCATGATCGCGTCGAACTCGGCTTCGCTGCCTTCCGCCAAGCGGCCTTGCTCGATTTCGATGCCGGCATTGTTGAAGGCATAGTCGAGACGTCCATAAGCCTCGATAGTGCAAGCGAGCAACTGCTGCACATCGGCCTCGCGGGTAACGTTACAGGTTACGAACAGCGCCTCTCCCCCTGCGGCACGGATCAGATCGACCGTACCCTGGCCGCCTGCAGCGTCCAGATCGGCAACCACCACCTTCAATCCTTCGGTGGCAAATGCCAAGGCCGTCGCCCGGCCGATACCTGCCGCGCCGCCAGTGACCAGGGCAACCTGGCCGGAAAAAGTCATGCTCATCGCTAGCTCCTGCAACAAAGTGAGGTCAGTGCCTGGAGTCTAGGCGGCCAGCAGCACGGATTGGCAGCATCATCAGGGTGCCGGTTGAAGCGATATCGGTTCGGGTGATTATCTGGATAAAGCCCAATCACGCATGTGGATCGTGGTGCATTCGCCAAGCGGGTAAACCTTGCTGGATTGCCTGTGAGGGTCTATCACCAAACTTTGCCCTTCATGCGAGAGACCCTGTCATGACCGCCCAGACCAACCGCCGCTTCCTACTCGCCAAACGCCCGATCGGGGCAGTCAGCCGTGACGACTTCAAGTTTGAACAGCTACCACTCAGTGAACCCGGCGAAGGCCAGGTACAGGTGAAAAACCTCTACCTGTCCCTGGACCCGGCCATGCGCGGCTGGATGAACGAGGGCAAGTCTTACATTCCGCCAGTGGCTCTTGGCCAGGTCATGCGCGCCTTGGGCGTCGGCGAAGTGATCGCCTCGAAACACCCCGGTTTCGCCGTCGGCGACCACGTCAATGGTGCCCTCGGTGTGCAGGACTACTTCGTCGGCGAGCCGCAGGGCTTCTACAAGATCGATCCGAAACTGGCACCGCTGCCGCGCTACCTGTCCGCCCTGGGCATGACCGGCATGACCGCCTACTTCGCCCTGCTCGACGTCGGCGCTCCCAAGGAAGGTGAAACCGTGGTGCTCTCCGGAGCCGCCGGTGCCGTGGGCAGCATTGCCGGACAGATTGCCAAGCTCAAAGGTTGCCGGGTCGTGGGGATCGCCGGGGGCAAAGAGAAATGTCAGTACCTGAAAGACGAACTGGGCTTCGACGGCGTCATTGACTACAAGGCCGAGGATGTCCTCGAAGGCCTCAAGCGTGAATGCCCGAAAGGTGTCGACGTCTACTTCGACAATGTCGGCGGCGACATTCTTGATGCCGTGCTCAGCCGTTTGAATTTCAAGGCACGGGTGGTGATCTGCGGCGCCATCAGCCAGTACAACAACAAGCAAGCGGTCAAAGGTCCGGCCAATTACCTGTCACTGCTGGTCAACCGGGCGCGAATGGAAGGCTTCGTGGTGATGGACCATGCCGCCAATTACGGCAAGGCTGCACAGGAAATTGCCGGCTGGCTGGCAACCGGCAAACTGAAAAGCAAGGAAGACGTGGTCGAAGGGCTGGAAACCTTCCCCGAGACGCTGTTGAAGCTGTTCAGCGGGGAAAACTTCGGCAAACTGGTACTTAAGCCCTGATTTCAGCGACCACCGCGGCCAGCGCCTGCGCCGGATCGGCAGCCTGGCTGATCGGACGACCGATCACCAGGTAATCGGAACCGGCGTCCAGCGCCTGACGCGGGGTCAGGATACGACGCTGGTCATCCTGGGCACTGCCCGCCGGACGAATACCCGGGGTAACCAGTTGCAGCGACGGATGCGCGGCCTTCAGCGCCGGCGCTTCCAGTGCAGAGCACACCAGGCCGTCCATACCGGCCTTCTCGGCCAGGGCCGCCAGCCGCAGTACCTGCTCCTGTGGCTCGATATCCAGGCCAATACCGGCCAGGTCTTCTCGTTCCATGCTGGTCAATACAGTCACACCGATCAGCAACGGTTGTGGACCGCTGCGCTGGGCCAGCACCTCGCGGCAGGCCGACATCATGCGCAGGCCACCGGAGCAGTGGACGTTGACCATCCACACACCCATCTCCGCAGCGGCTTTAACCGCCATGGCAGTGGTGTTGGGAATGTCGTGGAATTTCAGATCGAGGAACACCTCAAAGCCCTTCTCGACCAGGGTTTCGACAATGCCCGATGCGCTGCTGGTGAACAGCTCCTTGCCGACCTTGACCCGGCACAGGGACGGATCGAGCTGATCCGCCAGTTTCAGGGCGGCGTCACGGGTAGGGAAATCCAGGGCGACGATGATGGGCGTCTGGCAGGCGGACATGGGCGGGTCTCTTGGCAAGTCTTGAACGGCGCGCATTGTAAACGAAGTCGCGGTTTATGGGGGCCAATGATCGCGAATTGGCCCACCAGCGGCGGCGCCCCTATAATTGAACCAATGAATGAAGCATTGGCTCCAACTTAACAGGAGCGACATCATTCGCCGCTCTGAAGGAGAATTACATGCCCTGGTATGCCTGGTTGATTCTGGTGCTCGCGATAGGCTCCATCGTCGGTGGCCTGATGCTGCTGCGTGATACCGCGAAAAAGCTGCCCCTGACGGAAGAGCAGCTCAAGCGCGTGCATGAGCGCAATGCTGAAATGGATGCCAAGGATGCGCAGGATCGCTGAGCCCACCTGCTATATGGCTGGCTTACAGCATCACTTGTAACGTGCTGCGGCAGAACTGCGCGAAAGATTTGGCCTGAGTGCATCGCGCGCCTTGATAAAGGCCTGCCAGTCTGCGGCATCAGGCAGCGACGGAATACTCACCACCTCTCCGCTGTCCAGCCCCGCCAGCGCCGCGTCGACCATCTCTCCTGCTTCCATAACCATCTGCGGATCGATCTGTGTGACATCAAGCCCCGAGCGCTCCCAGATCTCGGTGCGGGTCACACCCGGCAACACCGCCTGAACCTGTACATTCTTCTCTTTCAACTCACCATGCAGCGTTTGGGTCAGGCTCAATACATAAGCCTTGCTCGCGCTGTACACCGCGTTGAACATCTCCGGCGCCAGGGCAACAACCGAGGCGATATTGATGATGGTGCCGCGGCCGGCTTTGCCAAACTGGGCGGCTGCGGCCGATGCCAGACGTGTTACCGCCACAATATTGAGCGCCACCAACGAATCGGTCTGCGCAGCAGTAGCGTCGGCCAAGGTGCCATTCATGGCGATACCGGCGTTATTGACCAATACACCAATGCTCTGGTCATCGCGTAAACGCTGTTCGACACGAGCCAGATCTGTCGCTTGTGCAAGATCTGCCGACAGTACCTCGACATTGATGCCATGCCGGGCCTGTAGATCTGCAGCCAAGGCGTCAAGCCGCTGTTGGTCCCGCGCGACCAACAGCAGGTCGTGACCACGGGCAGCCAGACGCTCTGCATAAACCGCACCGATTCCGGAAGATGCGCCAGTGACGAGCGCGGTAGGGGTTACCGAGGAAGCTGACATAACGGTGATCTCCTGGGACTGCCTGGGGAAGGATGAATCTGTTTAAAGCAAAATATTACCATCGTAATATTTATACAAATTCGGCCGACCAAAGGCATACCGAAACAAGAAGGCCGGTCAATGACCGGCCTTTCTGGGAGCGCTAGTTGACAGTGAGCTTGTCGCGGTTGCGATCAAGCAAGGCCTTGCCGATCCCCTTGATTTCCAGCAGCTCATCTACCGTAGCGAAGGCACCATGTTCTTCGCGATAAGCAACGATCGCTTCTGCCTTGGTTTTGCCGATGCCGGACAGCCTGGTTTGGAGAGTCATCACATCGGCCGTGTTCAAGTCCAATTTAACGACTTGCTGCTCTACAACAGCGGTTAGCTCTGGATTTTCGATTGGCTGGGGTGCGGCACTCAAGGACAAGGACACACTGGTGAACAGAGGAAGAAGAAGGTAGGAAAGGACAGTATTGCGCATGAGTGAGACTCCTGGGGTGGTTTCAGAGGCAGCATTTCCTGGCTGCCTCTGAAACCTAGAACGCCCTGCTCGAGAGTCAAACTGTGGCCCACGGGGGAATTTTTACCAAATCAGACGAAAGCTGCATGTTCGACGCAATCCCTTGGATTAAAGGCCTTTCGACCCGACGGGATGGGGCAAAGGTAGCGGCAAAACAACGTTAGCAAATGTGATAAAAACCCCGGATTCAGGTGTGGCCCGACTATGCCATTCAGGGCTCCAGGCGGCGCTGCTGGTAGATCCAATCGACTATTTCCCCATCCGGGCTGTAGCCACTAACGGTTTCACGCAACAATTGGCGAACACGACCGTAATCATCTTCAGAAATAGCCGCCAGCAGCTCTGCGAGACGTTCCTTCAGCATTTCCCATAGAAGGTGATCCTCATGCGCGCTCATTATCATCGGATGTTGGGTAGCATCGACGTTATCGCCGATCAACAGCTCTTCATAGAGCTTTTCACCTGGACGCAAGCCGGTGAACTCAATGGCAATATCGCCTTGCGGATTCCTCTCTGAACGTACGCTCAACCCTGACAGATGGATCATTTTCTCTGCCAGCTCGACGATTTTCACCGGCTCCCCCATGTCCAGGACGAATACATCACCGCCCTGCCCCATGGCGCCCGCCTGAATCACCAATTGAGCGGCTTCCGCAATCGTCATGAAATACCGGGTGATTTTGGGATGGGTGACGGTCAGCGGCCCGCCCGACTTTATCTGCTTATGGAAAAGCGGGATCACTGAACCTGAAGATCCCAGCACATTACCAAAACGCACCATGGTGAATCTGGTCTTGTTGACCCGCGAAACATTACTGTTATCACCAAACATCACGGGGGCGGGTTCACGGCTGAGCGCTTGCAAGGTCATCTCGGCAAGCCGCTTAGTACTCCCCATGATGTTGGTCGGACGTACCGCTTTGTCGGTAGAAATCAATACGAAGCTGGCAACGCCGGCCTGCAGTGCAGCTTGAGCGGTATTCAGCGTCCCCATCACATTATTGAGCATGCCTTCGGCAATATTGTGCTCTACCATCGGTACATGCTTGTAAGCAGCAGCGTGATAAACAGTATCGACATGCCAGCTTTTCATCACATCCAGCAGTTGCTGTTGATTGCGCACCGACCCCAGGATAGGCACCAGTCGAACAGGCAAAGACTCGCGCGCAATGCGCTGTTCAAGCTCACTGAGAATGCTGTAAAGATTGAATTCGCTGTGGTCGAATAACAGCAACGTAGTGGGCGCCAACGCAACGATCTGGCGACACAACTCCGAACCGATGGAGCCACCAGCCCCCGTTACCAGGACCGATTGCCTTTTAATGCAACGCTCAAGGAGCTCCTCTTGAGCCGGGACCGCGTCACGCCCGAGCAAGTCGGCAATATCAACCTCTTGTATATCATCGACCTTGACCCGCCCGCTGGCCAGGTCCATGAAAGCAGGCACACTACGCACATGCAGCGGAAAGCCCTCAAGGCGGCTCAAAATATCCCTGCGCCGAGCACGTGATGTTGAAGGAATTGCCAGCAGGATCTCCTGCGCCCCGGTCACATCGATCATCTGCTGGATGTTCTCCGGATTGAACACCTGCAATCCGGAGATGACCCGATCAGCGATACTGCTGTCATCGTCGATGAATGCAACGGGCCGCATCATCCGCCCCATACGCAAGGCGGCAACCAGTTGGTTACCCGCAGTGCCCGCGCCATACACGGCGACCTTGGTCAAGCCATCATCGCGGTTGGTGAAGGGTATATGCTGGGCGCCGGAAAACCAGTCGCCCATAAAGTACTGACGCATGGCCAACCGCAATCCGACAATAATCACCAAACTTAACCACCAATAGTTAAAGATGATCGAGCGTGGAACAACCGCCTGATGATTGCTGTACCAGAAAACCACAACCGCAAGAATTAACGAAGACAAGCTGACAGCTTTGATAATGGCGATGAGTGCGTCGTTGCCAAAATAACGCATGACCGCACGGTACATGCCGAAGCGAATAAACAAAGGGATTGCGACAACGGGGGCACTGAGAAACAGCCAAAAATGCTCTTTGACTGGATCGTAGATGTCCTCGATGCCTAAGCGTACGATGAACGCCAGCCACAACGCGACCCAGATCAGCACCACATCGGTGGCGACCTGTATCAGCCTTTTTTGCCGTCTCGGTAGTGCAACCAGAAACACTCGAACTGTATCCATGACGCTATCGCCCATCAGGCTTTCTCCCTCGCGTAACGGCACAAGACCGACTGTTCGTACCTTTGCCTTTTATCATTTCTACACGTTGAGAAAAGATTCGCTTTTTAGTTAATACCACCATTGATTTCTCGCTCTCCCGCATGATGCGCCCACGCCACCACCACGAGTAACACATAGGCCACGACGATACCAAGGGTTCCATCGAGGCTAAAACAGATCGCGGCAACAGCGAGCGGTAGCAGCCGGTACAGGTTGATCATCCTCACCGCAAGGGTGACAGAAAAAGGCTTCCAGAATGGCATGCTGCGACCTGACAGGCATGAATACAATGTGCTCCATATACCATTTCACCACACCCCATAAGCATCTGTGCAGGAGGGCCGTCCCAGAGCAAAAATCCTGCAGCAGCTATAGCGAGTAAGAGCGCCACCCGGACAACGTCGAGGTGTCCGGATAAACCGCAATGCAGGGATGCCCCCAGACAAACACAAATGGCTTCGACGCATTCGATGCCATCGATGAAATTGTAACGGTTAAGCATCCAAAACAGATAGAGAAGACCAAGAATTGCCCGAGCCTGACGGCCTCAGTAGCCGCCAGCTACCTCACCTGCAAAATCCGTACAAGCCAAAAACCAGCCTTCATTAACGCACCGGCCGACTGCAGTTGCTGCTGCTCGCTGGTTTCGTCACCAACGGCATGTTAGCGGCAGGCGCAGGTTCGGGGAGCGGTAATCATTTACACATGATCAGGCAGCCCCAAAAGCTTAAGTAGCTGACGCCTGACGCGACCGATCTACTCGCCGGCGGATTGAGTTCGTGTAGTAATCAACAGCAAATTGCGGATAAACCAGACCCCAACGACAGCGCAGCCGACAACCAGAATCGATAAAACTGCCAACTTACTGTAAACATCTACAGCCGAGAAGGAAAACACAAGAAAAGCAGCGCCAATGCTAAAGGCAAGGGCCCACCAATGCTTGCTAGTCGGGAGATTCAGCTTATCCAGCAAAAAGGCCATTGCTATTGAGTCCACGATAATGCGAAGTGTCCAGGCCCACGCAGCCCCTTCAATCCCAAAATAGTGAATAGATACATACAGAAGAGGCAGAAACAGAAAAAGCTCAAAAATATGCATACGTGCCATCCAGAACGCGCAGCCTCGCCCTAAAAGATAGGTCTGATAGATTTGAGCCAAGCAATTAACTAACACCCCTATCGACAAGATCCTCAGCGCCGGCGACGCCTCAATGCTGAACTCCTGAGAAATCCACCACCCCAGAAGCTCAGGTGAAAAGAGAATGATCCCGGCAACAACAGGTGTAACACAGGCCAGCACGATCGCACTGCCAATCACCAGTAACTGATTATTGATGCCGGTAAATTTCGAACTGCGTGCCATGTAGGGAAAAAGTACGCCGCTTAGCGCCGACGGCAAGATGAACAGCTTGGTGACGAACTCATAAGGTGTTGTGTAAAACGCCAGCGAGGGAGCGTAAGCGCTTGATGCGAGAAAAAATCTGTCCATGTAAAGCATTAACGCGCTGGCCAGGTTTGAAATCGTTATCCAACCGCCGAAGGTCAGCATATTTCTTAGCTCAACCATGCGTCTTGGACGGCTGACCTTGCCCTTGGAAAGGTAGAACCTGCACGCCCAGGCCATGATCAGAGAGCCTACGATTCGCGCGCACAGCATGATCGCAATGATGTAGTCAATTCTCGGCGCAGACGCCAGAACGAAAAGCGGTGCAATGAACGTCACTAGTCCGAAGCCAAGACGTACAACGGAAACGATGGAAAATCGATGGAAGCCTTCCAGCACCCCGCGAAAACCGCCACTTATGATGACCAGAGGGATACTCACCGCGAGCAACAGTATGCTGTTGCCGAACTCATCCTGGGCAATGCCAAAGCGTTGATAATCGAACTGGCGTGTCACAAACACTGCCAATACGCCCATGACCAAGCCGAAAGCGCCCATCAGGCCAATACCTGAGCGAATTAGCGAGCGAAGCCGGTCGGTTTGGCCTTGAAGGGCAGCTACACGCTTGGTCAGCGCTCGCGATATACCCAGATCGAACAGGCTAGCGTAGCCAATGACAGCCCATACCAGCGTCAGGACGCCGAAGCGTTGAACTCCCAGCGCGTGGATTATGTGCGGGACCGTCAGCACACCGACCAGCAGCGGAACAGCCAAAGACGTGAAGCTCAGAGCACTGTTGCGAAGTATCATCGAGCATCTGCCTTGATAGTGGCTGAACGGCAATACCTGCTTGCCAAGCCCGCCAGGAGCACAGCCAAACCGACTAGCAGCAGGCCTGCACCTGGATAAGCAAGTATTTCAAGGCGGGAGTAGATTTCAGAAATGTCCATCAGACACGTCCAGTCAGCGAAAGAATAGATCCGGCTTTCTGCTGTTTTGAAAGAGCACCCGGTGAACAGCGCGGCTTGCAACCATCCCACTGCCAGGCAGAAGCAAACCATGTACGCAAGCCACAGTCCCCATAAGGACTGCAGGAAAGGAAATCTGTCCCTGAGAAACCTCCAACCGGCAGCAAGCAAGAGGCCCAAAGGAGCGATCAACGTGTGCAGATACCAGCCGGGAGCACCTGATCCGACGCCGGTCGCGGCGATTCGGACCAGCAGATAGTAGATCAGGCCACTGCAAACAGCCCCGACAATCAGGACCGCCAACACAGCCAGTTCGCGGTTGTTGTGCGCGAGTAATCCGAAAGACGCGCACAACAGTGTCGCCAGCACAAGAACGACCGGCAGAACGAACACAACCGGAGGATAAGCGCTGGACGCCGTGCCTCCCCAGACGAATGTCATTCCAATGCCCAGTATCCCTTTAAGTACTTCAAAAGGATGCTGTACCGCCCCCAGCCAGAAAAAAGAGCCAGGTGCCGCAGCACCGGACAACTCCACCAAGCCGGTCAATGAGCCTCGCTGCATGAGATTGCTCAGATAGCCTTCACCGGTGAAGGCGAAAAAAACTGCGATGACCAGCAACGCTCCCGAGCATGCCTTAAACCGCTCTTTGCTTTCTGGAGAGCGAGCGCCCATCCATACCAGCCAGCCGAATACCGCAATCGATACCGGTAGAAACATCACCTTGGTGAGACCGCCCAGACCGAGCAGCACCCCAAGTGCGCCATACCAGTACCAGCGCTGGGGAGAGATGACGCGCCTGACCAACAGCGCCCAGACAAGGGAAAGAATCAGCAGGACCAGCGAGTCGTTACCCAACCGTGCAAATTCCGGGAGGAAACCAGGCAAAAGCAGAGGCCAGGCTAATGCAATCCTGGAGTAATCATCGCGAATTTCAGGGTAGACGATGCGCACCGCATGGCTTGTCGCCACAACCCCAATGACCAGTCCGGCAAATGCCAGGGACCAGGAAAAAACGCGCAACATGAACAGTTGCGCAACCCAAGAGAGATCAGCCGTCGCCACTAGCACGGGGCCAATCAACCTGTAATAAAGCGCAGGATGTTGAGCTTGCCAGTTACTGGCCATTCCCGCCGAGAAATGGCGTTCACTTGGTGGAGTCCCATGCGGTAACCCTTTAAAGGAATCGGCATGGGAAAACCATGTTCTGTAGGTGATACCTCCATTGTTATCGAATGGAGGTGTCGTGCTGTAGGGCATCGGCGCAGACCTTTGGTAGGCCTCCACGTTGGCCGACAGCCGGCCTTGCGCAACCGATGGCGCTTCTCCTATGTCCGCAATCTGCTGGGCATAGGAGTAATGAGCCACCTCATCGTAACCTTCCCAAGGGGGAAGGAAACAGATGAAGGCGATACCCAGCAGGTAAATAACGAGCCAGATACAGCCAATTGCGGGCCCATATCCTCTTGAACTCATACGGTAACACCGTAAGTTGACACTGAATCAACGCGACTCAAGGACAAATACTCGACTCAGAGAGCCCTACTGCCGCGGCAATCCGATTGGTGGGAATGTCCAATTGACGATAACGCGCAGCCGAGACTTCAATGGATGTTCCCATGCCAAATGGAGACAGCGTTTTGATCTTAATGCGAGTATCACCATTCGTAGGGAATACAGGGAATCTCACGGTCTTCTCGTTGGGGTTGAACGTCAATGGGACAGCCAACCGGTCATCAATCAATGCAAGATGCCTGGCGCTGCTCCCTAGTAGCGGCAGTCTGCGCTGCCAACCCGATACAGTGTAATCAAGCTCTACTTCATAAGCTGATATGTTGCACTTTTTTTCGGATATCGTGTTGTGGGTGGTTAATGTCAGGTCCTGCTGCCCCCCATCCTTAGAAATGTTCACGCTAATCCAGCTTGCATCATTGCCATAACTCTTGCCTTTCTTCCAGAAAGACTCAAACTTAGAAGAAGCCACAGGATCATATGATCTTAACAGGTACTCATAGACTGGCCATCTGGCACGAGTAAGCCAATTGTCATACCACACGAAGTTATTGATGTGCCGACCAGAAGGAACAGTAATAAGCTCCGGGGAAAGACGAGTTAGCCCATCTAGGTAATCCGCAAGCAGAGAACTATTGAATGTATGGAAAAGGAAGTCAATATTAGAGGCCTCTGGGGCATGCCCGAAAGTTTTTACACTGAGGATCCCCTTCATGAACTGAAAGACGGGAGCAATTTCCCCGACAACACTAACAGATGATTGATTCAAGTCGCCCAAATGAAATCCGTGCCGCGCGCTGGCGTCATCAACATAGCCAATGACATCAACCGTCGCACGACTCTTATCGACATTTACAACACTGAGCAAATCATTCGTATCACCAACAACCAAACTACCATGATCTTTTATCATATTAAGAATTTCAAGATCATTAAAAATTATACGAGTAACTACCTCTTCACCGCCATCTTCCAAAGACACAAGAAGGCGTTCTTTGAAATTATTGTAGGCTTCTATTCTCTGAGTTACGGTATATGTTGCACCACGATCAAAATCGTAGGGTAACGGATGCACAGATGAATCAAGTACAATGACACCGTTAGCATGAACTGCCGTAATACGATAGTTCACCCCTGCGATAACAACACCATCACCAACACGCAATCTGGCCCGCTCAGACTCTCTAACCCTAACTTGCAGCGTCCGCCCCCTAAAGAGGCCATCATAAAAATTATTATCAAATAGATTATGCTCTAGTTTCAGAGCACGAGAATTGAACGACACATACAACTCACTGCTTTTCCTATAGCAACTAATACTCCTTGGTAAGCGCTCCCATATTTTTTTTAGCGGACCGGACAGATTGAAATACAAATAGTTAGACTCTCGATCAATATCCCCAATCGAAAACTCCACATCATTAACCTGACAGAAATCCCCAACTGCAAGCGCCGCCGGTATGTGTTGCGAAAGCTTTATCCTATAGAGTCTCTTTACACCCTCATTAAAACCATCGACGAAGGTTCCTTCAGGATAAAGCACTAATGCCGCTTTATTTCCTTGCGCATATTCTAGCGCCAAAAACTGAGAGGCGTGGCCTCGCTCATTAGTCTGCAAGGCTAGCGCATTTAGTGGCAGTTTGACCCCAAGATCCGGTTGCTCCATGAAGAGGCCAGATTTCAAAAGTCCATGCAGAGAGTAATTTTTTGGAATACTCAACGCTGCTACGATGGCATACACGCAACCCAAAAACGTGATCGCCAGAATAAACGGAGCAGCCGCGATGAGATCACCAGGAATTCGATACTTTTCTTTTGCCTGGGGTACTGCTGTTACTTCTTTAAAGCCGAGTTTCACCAGCAGTGCAACAGCAACCACCAACAAGCACTTAAGTGCGTTATCGGCATATTGCTCCCCTGAGTAACTAGCGATAAAGGAGGTTAGCCCAACCAACCCATAAGCACCGCAAATCAATGTAAAGAAGAAAATCTGTTTGTCTTTTTTAGGAATAAGCAACCAAGACAGCCAGAGCAATACAGGGAGACCGATCAAGCAAACAATTAGTTTTGCAGAAACCTTGAAGGTTGAACTTCGATAGCGCGAAAAATCCAATGCATTATGAAGAAATTCATTTGGATAACTAGCATAGAACCACGTTTGATTTTTTGAAATCTCGCTCAGGTACCACAGCGGCTTTTGTGACCCAAAGATAATTTCATTGGAAAGAAGCAGAAGCGAAATAGAGACGACCGCGAGAAACACCGTAGCCAGCGTGACGCGCAATGGTTTAAAACCAATAGCTACGAAATTAGCAAGCATCATCGCAGCCAGCAAATAAAAACCTTGCTCACTCCCTAAATAGAATGCAACTACAAAAATAGAAGCTTGAACAAAAACGGTTTTCCTATAGAAACGACTTACAAACCCCCTCACATAGTCTTCATCAGCCAACTGCCTTGCCAGATAAGCCATATATAAAAAAGGTATTAACGAACGAAGGGAGTAAACATGCACTCCATCAATTGGATTTTGCGTCCCAAAAGTAAAGCGGTCCGTAACCAAAAAACCAATTAACAGAGCACTCGCAAGGAGTGACTTTACTCTATCCAGGCCCAGCCAACGAAAAATTATAAAATAGGCAAGAGGAACAACCAGATCTACTAACTTTGACGCTATTTGCGAGGCAAAAAAATCGCCCCCAAACAACTTAAATAAAGGATAGATAAGTACAGGAATAAGTTGACCATGAAAATAAAAAAAATCTTTGCCTGGCCACTCACCCATATCCATCCGCTTTAGCGGAAAATACAGTTGGAAGGCCCCATCATACTGAGGGCCATCGTAGATCCTGGCGCCGACGTAAGCATTCAGCCCACCACCTAAAAGGTAGGTCGCCACTAGGATTAAGCACATCGCTTTGATCAGGGTACTCGACCTCACAGGCCACAGCGAAAGCTGGAAGGTAACCACCACAGCGACGAGCATTACGGCCAGCGGAAAGTACTTTAAGGCCCAAACTGAACGTTCAGAAAAAAACACCCCTACAACTGAAAGCAGTAACACTACAACAGCACAATAGAGCAACATACCGCGCGCTATTTTCATATAGTTCGCGTCGGACTCAAGCAGATTTATGAGCCCCCTGAATTTTAACTTTGGCATTTATACTCTCGACGTAAAGACAATCTTTATAGTCTATGCGCACTAAATATGAAAAGCGCCGCCACTTCCAGCGACGGCGCTTAATTAATTTTCGAATGCAATCGTTAAAACTTACTTGGATTGTACGCACCAGTACAGGCCTTGAAGAGCGTAATTAACACTTCCAAGTTCCCTCTAAAAGCACTGATCTTTGTTGGAATCTCTCCCTTCGGGTAACGCCGAACGGTTGGCAACTCTATACACTTATAGCCCAGACGCGGTGCACGATAGGAAAGATAGGCCAACAGTTCGTATTTCGAGAAGACGTCCCGAAATATCGAAACTTTTGGATCAATCAACATTTTTCGGCTATAGGCCCGGAACCCTTGGGTCGTGTCGGTCCAGCCAAAGCCCGAGGCCAGACTCAACATTGGCGCATGGATGAACCGAATTGCGAAGTCCCTCGACTTTGGTGTGTTTTCCGCTGTACCACCCGCCACAAAACGAGAAGCCTGTACAAAGTCGGTACCCTGTTTGAGCGCTTCAATGA
Source organism: Pseudomonas sp. GW821-FHT10B02 (assembly GCF_059415665.1). Classification (NCBI taxonomy): domain Bacteria; kingdom Pseudomonadati; phylum Pseudomonadota; class Gammaproteobacteria; order Pseudomonadales; family Pseudomonadaceae; genus Pseudomonas; species Pseudomonas sp. GW821-FHT10B02. The sequence continues at coordinate 75,806 of NZ_JBWKNR010000007.1, forward strand.
ACGCCAGGATAGCGTCGGGATCATCCTTGTCGTTACCGTCAATAGTAACAACTCCTTCATACCCCTGATCGAGTGCAAACGCGTAGGCGCAACGAAGCTGAGCACTCAGTTTTCCCGCAGCGGTTTTGAGTACCAGGCCTCGCACCCCTACACGTTGCAGGGCTTCAAGCTCCAATGACCCATCGGTGCTACCACCATCCACGATGATGATATCGGCGACACTGGAAATGTTGACCGCAGCCATTCTGGCCAACAGGTTCTTGATTCTTTCGCCTTCGTTAATTACCGGAATCACTACGCACCAAGGGTGCTGCCGGCCTAGCCACAGTGGTGTTTCAAAAGAAGGCACCTGCCAGGATTCACGTACAGCGGGTGCAATATCAGGAGACGTCATCATGTGTTCCTTCAAGCTACGCGAGCCGTAATCAGTGCTACGCCAGCAATTACCAGTAAGATCCCAGCCCCTGTAGTCCAGTGGAAGGGTTCACGAAATATCAAAATAGAAGACATCGCCACAGCGGCAACCGCCCCAGCAGTCAAAACTGGGTGGGCAACGTTCAATGGGAGACGCGCCAAGGCGGCTGCGTACAGAAGAAACGCTGCGCCATAAAGCCCGAGTCCCAGCCAGAACGGCCAGTTACTGAGTGCAGCCATGGGCTCACTAAGAGATGGGAACTTGCGCGGAGCCATCATTGCCATCTTGATCAAAACACTTGCGGAGGCATTGGAAAGAATGCCAATCGCCAGGATGAACCATTTCATCGCGTAGCTCCAGCGCGAGGGGACCGGTAATACTGCGTCGCCACACTCAGCGCCCGCTCGATAGAGACAATGTGTGCTTCATCTTTGGTTCCCAGCATTTCGATCGATACCACTGGATTAACCAGAAACCGCTCAATAGCCGCAGCCATATTCCGGTGATTGGTACCACCGTCACCCAGTGTCACCAGATCGGGTTCGCTGGCATGTACATGACCTATCAGAGCAGCGCAGTCTTGCAGCACCGCCATCGGGTCTTCACCATTGATTTGTAGCGCACCAGTATCGAGCTGCATTTTGATGGCTGGATGACCAACCTGCTTCACCACCTCGGCGGTTTGCGCACTGGTGGTCATGAAGTTGGCGCCATAACATGTCGGGTTGGGCTCAAGGCAGATGGTTACCCCGCAGGCTTGGGCAATGTCACCCAGCTTTCTGAAAAAGGGTATCGCCACTTGCAGGGCTTGCTCATCGTCCAGACCTGTCCGATCCCTGTTCTTGGGTGAGCCGAACACCAACCGCGTGGCTCCCAGCCCCGCTGCGATCCGGCAAACGGCCGCAAGATGTTCCAGCATCGCCGTTTGAGATTGTTCCGAACCGAAAAGGTTCAGTCCGGAGGTGCCAAACAACAGCGCCTGCATGCCGGTGATTTCAATCCCTTGCTCAGCCCACCAGTTTTTGACTTGGGCGATACTCTCGTCCGAGGCATTGGCTGGTTCCGGAAAGTATTTTCCCGGTGCAACGTCTATCGCATCAACCCCGAAGCGCTGCAAGAGCTTGGCAACTGCCTCGTCCTCGGCCGCATCCCAGGCGATGTTGGAAATGGCCAGCCTCATGCCTTCACTCCAGAATTGGCCTTGACTGTTGGGGCGTCGGACTGTGCGTAGCTTCTAACTGCCAGAACGGTCTCGCGAGCGTTGTACTGATAACGGCCAGAAACTCCGAAAACCGCAGCGTGTTTTGTCTGCATGTCATACCTGGCCGCTGCATTGGAGAGGTGATTTTCGAACGGTTTGCCAAAACCCTTTTTTGCAACGTCTGCCACGCTGATTGGTTCTGCAGTCAAATGAATCAGCTTCAATCCAGCGTTCAGCGAAGCTTGAATGTCAAACCAGAGGTTAACCATCGGATAGAACTGAAACACGCCTCGGCTATCAATCGCTTCAAGGCTGTTATCGTTCAGGAAGTCAAAGATTACGTTCTTTCGCAGCCCTGGCCCTACAAGGCCGGGTAGGCGGACGATCAGGTAGTTAGAGAAATGACTTTCGACAAATTTTTCCAGGCGTCGGCGATTCAAGCCATAGGCATGCAAATCCTGCTCATCGACAACAGTGTCCTCGTCAACACCTTGGGCGCTTTTAAAAACATCAACTGTGCTGATCAATATGAATGTTTTGCATTGGATAGTTGCCAGGTGGGCGATCAGCTCGTCAATTTTCTGTTGATCTGCCTCGGGATCACGATTGGCAATCCATTTCTGCGCCGGGGCACCAGCACAGACGACCGTATCAAATGCCAGGCCGTCGATTTCACCGATGTTGGTTGAACGATAGAGAGAGTCAAACTCCGTTTGTTTGAGGAGCGTCCCACCCACGAACCCCGAGAAACCTATCAGTGCGTTTTTCATTCATTTCTCCTGCATATTCGTGAACGGCCCGGCAGATAAAATCTCTACGTCCAGCTTTTCAAGAACATCATAAATATTGTCTATTTTTCCGCCGAGTATCGAATAGCAACCTGGCAAGTCCTGATGTCTTTCAAAAAGAATCGGGCGCCCGTCATCACCTTCATTTTTTACCAGGACGGTTTTAACTTCGAATAGCGAATCAATGTGTTTGGCCTCAAACACCGCTGGGATATAGCGTCCAACGTCCCGAACCATGCGATCGACGCGGCTATCCCGTTCGTACTGCCCGAGCTTTTCGTAGGGATCAATTCCTTGCTCGTCGTTCCAGTTCAGGTGCGGTGTATAACGGACATGAGACAGTGTATGCAGGCCTCGAGCCGGGAATGGCATCATCGAAAAAAACGGGCCGTCCATTACCGTGACACCGAGACCGTGGAGCGAGTCGGGCATTTGCATGAGCGCCATTTCGGTAATTTCTTGTTTCAGCCCGGAACGGACACCGGAAAAGTCCCCTTTGAATTGATTGAGACCGCTATAGGTGCAGTTGAATACATAACGACAGGAGAGCAGCTCCTTTACCCCGTTCTGCGCTTGCGTCACAACCTCCAGTGGGGCCTGCGTGCCTTTTGAGATTTCGGTGACCCGCGTGTTATAGCGAATCTGCACCCCGCTTTCTTTAAGCTCTTGTTCAGCCCAACCGGCAAGCTTGGTCGTGTCGAAAGCGTACTCCTGGACTAGAAAAACGTCCTCGATCAGGCGCGGTTCAAACAGAGCTCGTAACGCCGGATCTGCAGGTTGAAGCTCGGCGCCGATTTCTTGACAGAATCGCTGGAACTGCTTTGCTGTGACCTTCGAATTCCGGCGAGCGATCGCGTAGAGCTTGGTAAAGTCCTGTCGGACCACATCGGGCCAGTCCTGGACAAACCTGGGAAGGTTTATCCGGCTTCGAAACGCGGTAGTGAAGCTGCGCGGGTAGTGATAACCGTTATGCACACGTGCCTGGTTATTATAAGAGGCGCGCTGCATAAGAGCCCCTTCACGCTCTACCAGCACGACGCGCTTGAAGCCTCTTTGCTTGGCCAGATACACGGCAATAGCCGCGCCGTAAAAGCCACCGCCAATGATGACCGCATCCTGTCCGCAATCCAGGTCTGACATCAGGACACTCGATCGCTGAATTCGGAGGTCGGGGCTTGCGCGACGTCTTCAATGTTCAACTTTTCGCGGCGGGTCATGCGTGCACTGGTGAACTCTTGGCCAACGTGATAGAGCGGCCCTTCATTCGACAGACTGGCCATGTTCAAGATGTACTCACCCAGCACCAGAAGTACCAGCGATATCAGAAAAAACATCCCAGACTGCTGGAGCGAGAAACTGATCCACCCCGGGGCGACGTCCGTTTTCAAGAAACCGATGGCAACCACATAAATGGAGTAGATGAGGTTGGCGATTGCTCCAAACATCGAGAGTGAGGTCACCAGACGCATCGGCGCGCGCGTCGTCGAAACCAGTAAACGCATGCCGCGATCAATGCTTTCTCCGAGCCGCTTAGGTCGAGAAGCTTTCGGTTTTGCGCTGTAAGTGAGGTAAGAACGGGCAAACCCCCCGGTCGCCGGAAGGTGACGGTAGGTCACGGCCGGTTGCGGGTGCTGAAGAATGAAATTGATCACTCTCTTGCTGAGCATACGGTATTGCGGGGCTTCTTTGGCCAAGTGAACGCCATTGAACCAGTTGTACAGCCCATGGAACAACGCAAAAGCGCCCCGGTACGCAAGACTTTGCAGCGGTTTTTGCTCATTGTTGGCAAATACCACGTCGGCGCCCCGTACCGCTTTGTCGAGCATTTCCGGCAAGAAGTTCAAGTCATCAATCAGCGGATCAATAACGGCGACAAAATCGCCCAGGGCGTTTTCCAGACCAACCCATGAAGCGGTATCCGCATCTACTTCTTTGGTAAGTGCATACACCTGCAAATTGGCAACTCCATCTTCGCCGGTGAGTCGCTTCATTACAGAAATACTGTCATCTTCTGACGCATTATCAACAATTATCAACTCATAATCACTGACCAAAGTAGAGATTACAGCAGCCGCATCGGACAACACGCCTTCAATGATATCCGACTGATTTCTAACAATAAAAACTACAGACAAAAATGGCACTTTAAAATCCTATCGTAGTCATCAATAAATAAACACTGATCATTGCATATTGAGCCACCCGCCATGCTTCCAAATGCCAGACCTTACGCCTCGACACCTTAACCACGTGCAGCTCAACCACCTTTATCAGTCATTTCCCCTTGATCAAACAAGCCACTACCAACCCAATGTTCCCCAGCCGTGTTTGCCTATAAACACCGGAGCGTTTCAGGTTAACCAAAAACCCAAAAAAACCTTGGCTTACTGCTAGCTTAAATCGCTCAAGCGTCAATGCATTCTCATCCGTAAGTCGATGTCGGATCAGCTCCAAAGCACCAATATTTTGGTCGTTCCAATTGCTAAAACGCCCTTGACGCAGCATTTTCAAGCGCTGCCAACGGGCTGACCAGCCTGAATTGCTGCCAATAATATTTTCGCCGTGCTGGCGATATAACAGCTGAGGAGTCGGGTCGTAATAAATGACGCCCCCTGCCCCTGAAATAAGTTGGTACGCCCACCAGTCGTGAGCGGGAACATCGAGATTGTCCCCGGCCTCCTGCAACAAGTCACGCGCGGCCTGGTTGAACACCATAGTATTTCCGCCACCAATGTTTTGTACCAACGCATTGGAGAAACTCGGCGGGCGGCAGAACCTTGGTGAGTAACCTATGGTTTTTTTTATTTCATCAATCAGCTGGGTTCTGCCACAGTAAAGCGCTGGAATGTGCGGGGGGATCGTTTGCAGCCAGGCAACAGCTGCCTCGAGCTTTGTTTCACTCCAAATATCATCCTGATCAGACCAGGCGTAATAATCAGCGTTTATATCTTTGCGGCAAACCAGGGAGAGAAAATTTGCAACGAAATTGCGCTGCGGACCAGAAACCACTGTCACTCGACCCACATCAAGACTTTGTTTATATTTATCGAGAATTAGCAAAGTTCGATCTGTGGACCCATCATCTGAAACAACAAGACTCCAATGACGGTGGGTTTGGCGCTCGAAAGAGTCTAGTTGCTCTTCCAGAAAACGCTCTCCGTTATAAGTACACATCAGTATTGCAACATGCGGGGTCGCGCTGCGTAGCGAACATTCGGATAAAATCTGAGACGTGCCTAAATCGACACCTGCAGAATTAGAAATAGGGTTCGCCACAAGAATCACTCCCAGAGTACAGATCAGCAACGGCCCGACCCAGTGCCGTGATTACAACAGCCCACTTCAGAAAAATACCGCTCGACAGGTGGCTTACGATTGTGTCCAAAAATACCACAAAAGCCCTTTTTTCAAAAAAAAAAATGAGCTCATAAGCGGACGATGGTCAGAAAATCGCCTGCTTTCGGCGATGACCGCGAAAGCCAGGTACGACACCTCACCTTCCGGCAAAGCGCCGTCATACCCTATACCGCTCTCAACGTTGAATTACCGCCACGATCCAGCTGAAAGCCAACGGCCAGGATACCTACAGGTGACTGCACAACACCCCGGGAGCGGTTTCCGATCAAGAACCCGCAAGCCTGCAATCATGGAACTGCTCACCACATACGCCACGGTAAACCAAGCGCACGCAGTGCGCATACCGGCAAAAGCATCTTGCGGCCATTGAAAAAGTACTTCAGTGGCCTGAATAGCGGCTCCGGGCAGGGTCTGTCATTGCCCCCGCGGTCGGCCCAGCGAAGTCTTGACCCCAGCGCCTGCATCTTGCTCAACAACACCATCGACGTCAGCGGCGCTCCGTTGTCCGAGTGCAGTCACCGCGGTTCGGGTGAAGACTGCTGGCCGATCACGCCACGCTGCAGCCTGCCCCTCCTGGCGCGCCCCCTATCAAGACATTACTGCTCCCCAGAAGCCAGAAAGGATTCCTGATCGACCGGGCGCAGTACGATCTGGATCACAGCGACCTGCTGGACAACTTATCTATTGGAATTCCCGCTTTTAATTTCCACACCAATATCATTAACGGAAAGTAAGCCAACAGGACGCCCAACGAGCCTGACAGCCAGCCACGCCCCACCAGTAATGCCAAAGGAAGCAGGAAGAAAACGTTTATAGCCACCACACTCAACGTTACTACCACGTGATGTTTGAACAAATCAGTCGCATGTTGATAGGCGTGACTGCGATGAGCCTCATATATTTTGTCTCCGCGTACAAGACGCTGAACCAATGTCCATGTCGCATCTACGACGAACACACCAAAGAGAATAATCCAACTCCAAAACAGCTCGGGAGAACTTCCCGCCGCCTGAACTGCCAAAACCCCTAGCACAATCCCCAGAAACCCGCTCCCGGCATCCCCCATAAAGATCCGCGCCGGAGGAAAATTCCACCAAAGAAATCCCGCTACTGCCGCTGACAGGATCAATGGCAGCCACATCAACTCGGTATTCCCACTAAACCAATAAACCAGACACATCCCCAGGCAGACACTGATCACTTCAGCACTAGCCAAACCATCAATGCCGTCCATAAAGTTATAGAGGTTAAGCATCCAGACCAGATACACCAGCGCCAGAATGTTGCCAATCCACCCCAAATCAGTGCTGATACCGAACAACTCAATCGAAGGAAGGCCGTTGAGCCAGAACAGGGCCCAAGCCGCCGCAATGAAATGTCCAAGCAACCGCCACCTGGCAGCGATATGCCCATGGTCATCGACGAACCCGATAAGGGCAACGAGCAGGCTCGAACCAAGCAGGCTATAAAAGGCCACAGGGCTTATCAGGTCCAAGCCGGCAAGGACAGGCAGCGCCAGGAGAAAGGAGACCACAATGGCCACCCCTCCCCCCCGCGGCGTCGGGATCGAGTGAGAGCTGCGCTCGTTAGGTATGTCCATCAAGCTCTTGACCAAAGCGTAATGGCGCAAGAGGAGCGTCAATGCCCAAGAAACAGCGAATGCCGTGAGCAGCAACCACCAAACAGTCATTTCGTTTGTTTTTCCAGGTAATGGCCAGCGGTCTGGCGCATGGCTGTGTCCGAACTGACGGGTGGCGTCCACCCCAGTAGTTCAAGATTTTTACTGATATCGACTTGCAGCGATCCACATATGCGCTGGGCTACGGCTTGCTTGCCCAGCATCGAGGCAGCCAGCTTTAGCATCCACTCAGGTAGAGGCAAGAGCCGGGCAGGTTTACCTAGCGCTTTGGATAGGCGACACAGCAGTTGAGTAGTAGATAAATCGTCGCCATCACTCACCAGAAAAACCTGGTTGGCAGCGGCAGGATGATCAATACAAGTAACAATGAGGCTAACCAAGTTCTGGATGGCTACCAGGCTACGCTTGTTCCGAATTGCGCCCAGTGGCAAAGGAACACCCCTGTTGAGCCAATTCAGCATGCTCAGAAAGTTGGCCTTCACACCAGGACCGTAGACCAGTACTGGACGGATGATCACTACCTCCATACCTGTATCATGGCCCAGTTGCCTCAAAGCCTCTTCAGCCTCTTGCTTGGATACACCATATGGATCCTGCGGACTCGGCTGATCATCGGCTTTGAACGGTTTACCAGGAAGAGTGCTCTCGCCGTTGACCTTGATAGAGCTGATAAAAATAAAACGTCTTACTCCCGACTTCACAGCCTGGCGTGCCAACCGAAGGGTGCCCTCTACGTTGACTTTGCGAAACTCTATCAAGGCGTCCACGGCAGTCTCATGCATCACATGCACTCGGGCGGCCGCGTGAACGACTACCTGTACGTCATCCAGCGAGGGAAAAGTTTTGGGATCGGTCAGATCAAAAGGCACAACGGAGCACACACCATGCAACCGTGTGGTGCCGCGAGCAGCCGCGATAGGGGTGAACTTTTTGTCCAACAACAGCTTCAGGACCAACGCCTCGCCGACAAATCCACTCGCCCCTGTGACCAATACCTTCGGAGCATTCATTCAGCTTTATTCCCTGTCAACGCAGTGGCCCAGCAAATAAAAAAGAAAAATACCTTGTCGCGTACCCGGCGCCGGCATTGCCACGCGCTGAAGGACAGTCGAAGCAGTTGCCAACGCCGCAACTGCAGCCAGGTTTTCACGAACGGATCAACACCCTGCCCAACCAGACGAGCTATCAGCTGCACTTGATTGAACCACCAACCGTCATGAATGGTTCTGTAGCGAGCAATCAATGGGCTCAACCCGGTGTTGGCACCGACCTGATTACGCTCATGCTGGCGATAATCCATGGACGGCACGAAATCGATGAACCAGCGGTAGCCGTGGCTACGTGCAAAGGCGTAGCAGTACCAGTCATGCAGGCTGACATCTTGCAACGGCTTCCAGTTGGCGAGAATCGATGCTTTCAAGGAGTCAGCCAGTTTTTTGCTCAACACATAAGTACAGCCGGGGCCAGCCGCTTCGAAGAGAAAATCCCAGGCTACCTGGGGTTGCGCCTTGTCCAGCAGATGGGTTCTACCGTCCGGCCAGAAGGCCGTAACGTTACTGGAGTAGGCATCCACGTGATGGGTCTCAAGCGCCCGGGTTGCACGCTGCAGCTTGTCCGAGTGCCAGACGTCGTCCTGATCGGCAAAGGCGATGAAGTCATACCCGCCGAAGTCAACATCGCGGATCAGTCTGAAGAAATTACGCGAAGCACCGCCAAAACAGCCAGCGTCCGGCAGCACAACAACCCCGGGATGCTCAGCAGCATAAGCCACACACCAGGCTTCGGTTCCGTCGATGGAGGGGTCGATACTGATATAGACGGTTACATCGACTGCCGACTGACCGAGAATGGAAGCCAACTGTTCCTCGATCCACTGCATGCCATTATAGGCAGCCAGCAAAACCGCAATCTTGGGATGTTTTACTGGCATGTCTTTTCTGCTTGCACCACTGATTGCTACTGTTCGAAAGGATGAAATACTCAATTCAGCGGGAGCTCAAGTCCAGCAGGTTCCGCAGGTACTGGCCGTAACCGGCTTTCTTCAGCGCATCAGCTTGAGCGCGCAACTGCTCCGCGGTAATCAATCAGTGATTGTAAGCAATCTCTTCCAGGCAAGCCACTTTCAATCCCTGGTGCAACGATAGGTACAAAGCGCAGCGGCATGCAACCTGAACAGCTATACGACAATCGACCAGAACACCCCGACCACCACTTCATGACATCGAGCCTTCATCCGGGTATTTCTACCGAAAGCCCCCGACCCTCTTCGTCATAACGACTCGTCAACGCTTGCGCCAACACTTCCTTGGCCCGCCTCTCGCCATGCACAAGCACTATCCTTTCAGGCCACTCCTGCATCCCAGCCACAAACTCTACCAGCCCTTTCTGATCCGCATGTGCCGAATAACCGCCCAAGGTTGCCACCCTGGCTTTGATCTCATACATCTCACCCTCCAGGTCCAGCATCACAAATCCTTGCGCACCTTCACTGGCCTGGATCACTGCGCCCGGCGTCCCCCTGGCTTGATAGCCGACAAACAGCACCTGATGGCGTGGGTCGCCAAGCATGGCCTTGAGGTAGTTGACGATACGCCCACCGGTACACATGCCACTGCCCGATATAACAATCGCCGGCCTGCCGGTACTGGCCAGGTAGTTGACGGTTTTGATGTGCTGATCATGGCTATCAATGGTGATCAACTGACGAAAGCGCAGTGGACGCCTACCCTCCTCCAGACGCTGGCGCGCCTCTTCATTCCAGAAGTCACTCAGCTCGCGGTAGGCCTGGGTGAAGCGGCTGGCCAACGGCGAGTCGAGTATGATCGGCAACTGCGGCCAATCAACCGCTAGCCCTTCTGCCGAGCGCAGCGCGCTTGTGCCCAGCGCCTTGCGGTGAAGAATATCCTCGATCTCATACAGCAATTCCTGGGTTCGCCCCGCACTGAACGCAGGTATCAACACGGTGCCGTGGTCGGCCAATGCTTGATCGATCATCCGCTCAAGCCGCTGCTGTCGGTTAATGCGCTCATCGTGCAGGCGATCACCATAGGTGCTTTCCAGGACAAGGATGTCTGCGCGTTTGGGCGACACTGGCGGACGCAACAACGGGGTATGGCTGGCACCTAGATCACCAGAAAACACCACTCGCTTACGGGTACCGCTGGGGAGGTAGTGAAGATCGCATTCGACATAAGCCGATCCCAGCACATGACCTGCTCGCTGCAGGCGAATGCGGCAGGTCAGCTCGTCGGTGCAGAGCACTTCGTACCACTGCTCGTACGGTAGCGCTACGACTTGCTGCTCGACGAGTTCTATATATCGCTCTATCGTGGCTTTTTCTTGCGTGACACCCAGCCGCAGGGCATCTTCGAGCACCAACGGCAGCAGCCTGGCAGAAGGCTGACTGCAGATGATCGGTCCCTTGAATCCGGCTGCCAACAACCCGGGAATGCGACCGACATGGTCCAGATGAATGTGGGTAACCAGTAGCGCTTCAATCCCGCTTATCGGGAAGTCGATGGCTGGCCCCGGAGATCGCCCTGTGCCCACCCCCTGGAAAAGCCCACAGTCGATGAGCAGGCTACTGACAGCATTAAGGTGCAGCTGGTGACAAGAGCCAGTAACGCCGACGATGGCGCCATGATGGGTGATGACAGGGTATGTCATGCGAGCCCGCTCCATGGTTGTTTTATGGAGCGCCATTACCCCACAAAACCGCGACACTGCCACCTGGCACATGAGGTCAGCGATTGTAGGTGATTTCTACATATCACCGCAGACGATCTGCCCAAACAAAAAAGTTTAGCCGCTGATGCGACGCGCCCTCCCCTTGGCACGGAGCCCGACATAAACACCCATCAATGGCCCAACCAGCAAACCTAGCAACAGCGCGGCCAACACAACAACAGACAACGGCAATGCCGGCGCGGACCAGCCGAACATGACCAAGGCAACGACCTGTTGGTTTTCCAGCACAAAAAACAGCACCAGCGTCGCCAATGCCAGAATGAACAGCACCACCAAGGCGCGCTTGAGATTACGCATAACTCGCTCCCTGGCGATGATTAGCCGGCATGTTCATGCTGCTCATCTTCATTGACGCGGTCGCGCAGCTCTTTACCCGGCTTGAAATGCGGCACGAACTTGCCATCGAGACTGACCGACTGGCCGGTCTTGGGATTGCGTCCTACCCGCGGTGCACGGTAGTGCAAGGAAAAACTGCCAAAGCCACGGATCTCGATGCGATCTCCAGTCGCCAGGCACTGGGACATCTGTTCAAGCATGGTCTTGATGGCCAGCTCGACATCCTTGGATGAGAGCAGCCCTTGATGGGTGACAATACGTTCGATCAGCTCCGACTTCGTCATATTTTTCCCTTCTTTATCAAGCAGCTAGATCATTGCTTCATTGTTTTTAGCATGACCTGAGGGATTTGAACAGGGTGGTTATTGACTTAATCGAAGTTTCTTGAATTGCCTCTTCAAGGAAAAATCATGGCACTTTGCCTGTAACTTTGCCAAAGCCAGCCAGCACAAGGGTTACAGCGGTAAACGCAACCTGGGACAAAAGCAAATCGCGGGCATAAAAAAGGGCGACCGAAGTCGCCCTTTTTTAGATCCAAGCAGAACTTAGTTCTGTTTGGCCATTGCCTGACGCAGCAGCGCGGCCATGGTGGTATCAGCAGCTTCCGGAGCAGTTTCTTTCAGGCTCTGGATAGCTTCTTTCTCTTCAGCGTCGTCTTTCGACTTGATGGAGAGGCTGATGACACGGCTCTTACGGTCAACGCTGATGATCTTGGCTTCGATCTCTTCGCCTTCCTTCAGGACGTTACGCGCATCTTCAACGCGGTCACGGCTGATTTCGGAAGCTTTCAGAGTGGCTTCGATGTCGTCGGCCAGGGTGATGATAGCGCCCTTGGCGTCAACTTCTTTAACGGTACCTTTGACGATAGCGCCTTTGTCGTTGACAGCAACGTAGTTGGAGAACGGATCGTCTTCCAGTTGCTTGATGCCCAGGGAGATACGCTCACGCTCTGGATCTACGGACAGGATCACGGTGTCCAGCTCGTCGCCCTTCTTGAAGCGACGTACGGCTTCTTCGCCCACTTCGTTCCAGGAGATGTCGGACAGGTGAACCAGACCGTCGATGCCGCCGTCCAGACCAATGAAGATACCGAAATCGGTGATCGACTTGATGGTGCCGGAGATCTTGTCGCCCTTGTTGAACTGGCCAGAGAAGTCTTCCCATGGGTTGGACTTGCACTGTTTGATGCCCAGGGAGATACGACGACGCTCTTCGTCGATGTCCAGAACCATGACTTCCACTTCGTCGCCGACTTGTACGACTTTCGAAGGGTGGATGTTCTTGTTGGTCCAGTCCATTTCGGAAACGTGCACCAGACCTTCCACGCCTTCTTCCAGCTCTGCGAAGCAGCCGTAGTCGGTCAGGTTGGTAACACGCGCCATGACGCGAGTGCTTTCTGGGTAACGAGCTTTGATAGCAACCCATGGGTCTTCACCCAGTTGCTTCAGGCCCAGGGATACACGGTTACGCTCGCGATCGTACTTCAGAACCTTGACATCGATCTCGTCGCCAACGTTGACGATTTCCGATGGGTGCTTGATACGCTTCCAGGCCATGTCGGTGATGTGCAGCAAGCCATCAACGCCGCCCAGGTCAACGAATGCGCCGTAGTCGGTGAGGTTCTTGACGATACCTTTGACCTGCTGGCCTTCCTGCAGCGATTCCAGCAGAGCTTCGCGCTCGGCGCTGTTTTCGGCTTCCAGGACGCTGCGACGGGAAACGACAACGTTGTTGCGCTTCTGGTCCAGCTTGATGACCTTGAATTCCAGCTCTTTGCCTTCCAGGTGGGTGGTGTCGCGCACTGGGCGGACATCAACCAGGGAGCCCGGCAGGAACGCACGGATACCGTTAACGTCGACAGTGAAGCCGCCTTTAACCTTACCGTTGATAACGCCCTTGACCACTTCTTCGGCGGCGAAAGCTGCTTCCAGAACAATCCAGCACTCGGCGCGCTTGGCTTTTTCACGGGACAGTTTGGTTTCGCCAAAGCCGTCTTCGACCGCGTCCAGCGCAACGTGAACTTCGTCACCGACCTTGATGGTCAGCTCGCCAGCTTCGTTGTAGAACTGCTCGAGCGGGATGACGCCCTCGGACTTCAGGCCAGCGTGTACGGTAACCCAGTCGCCGTCGATGTCGACAACGATACCGGTGATGATCGCACCCGGCTGAAGATTGAGGGTTTTCAGGCTTTCTTCAAAGAGTTCTGCAAAGCTTTCGCTCATTTTAATTCCTGTAAATAAGGGCGAAACATACGCCCATCAGCCACATTCCAGACAATGTGGGTTTCGTTCATATAAAGGAAAGCCGACAGGACGTTGACTGGTGCCCCTGCCTGCTTCCCTGGTCATCAGGCGATATCGCGCAGGGCGAGCTCGCTCTTGATGCGTTCCAACACCTGCTCGATGGACAACTCCGTGGAATCCAGCTGAATCGCATCGGCCGCCGGTTTGAGCGGGGCCACTGCGCGCTGGGTGTCGCGCTCATCACGCGCACGAATCTCATCTAGCAGACTCGACAGACTAACATCTTCGCCTTTCGCCTTCAACTGCAAGTAACGGCGGCGCGCCCGCTCCTCGGCACTGGCGGTCAGAAAAACCTTCAGAGGTGCGTCAGGGAACACCACCGTGCCCATGTCGCGACCATCGGCAATCAGCCCCGGCGCTTCCTGAAACGCCCGCTGGCGTTGCAACAATGCGTCACGCACTGCGGGCAGCGAAGCAACCATGGAAGCCCCGGCACCTACCGCTTCAGTACGGATGACATTACTGACATCCTCACCTTCAAGAATAGTCTGTTGCAGCTTGCCCGGCTCGGCGGCGATGAACTGCACATCCAGGTGCGCAGCCAGCTTGACCAGCAGTTCTTCGTTGGTCAGGTCAACGCCATGGTTACTGGCTGCAAAGGCCAGCAGGCGATACAGCGCGCCTGAATCCAGCAGCTTCCAGCCCAGCTCGCGCGCCAAAATACCAGCAACCGTGCCCTTACCCGAACCGCTTGGGCCATCGATGGTGATGACCGGTGCATTCACATTCACGACTTGCCCTCTTCGGCAACACGAATCCCGACTTCGGCGCACAGCGCCAGGAAGTTCGGGAAGGATGTGGCAACGTTGGCGCAATCGTGAATACGGATCGGCGCCGAAGCGCGCAGCGAGGCGACGCTGAACGCCATGGCAATACGGTGGTCGCCATGCCCGTGCACTTCACCGCCACCGAACGGGCCGCCGTCGATGATGATGCCGTCCGGGGTCGGTTCGCACTTCACACCCAGGGTCAGCAGGCCATCGGCCATGACCTGGATGCGGTCGGATTCCTTGACCCGCAGCTCTTCGGCGCCACGCAGTACGGTACGGCCTTCGGCACAGGCCGCAGCGACGAACAGCACCGGGAATTCGTCGATAGCCAGTGGCACCAGGTGTTCAGGGATCTCGATACCCTTGAGCCTGGCGCCACGCACGCGCAGGTCCGCTACAGGTTCACCGCCGACTTCACGCTGGTTTTCCAGGGTGATATCGCCGCCCATCAGCTTGAGGATATCAATCACGCCGGTACGGGTCGGGTTGATCCCGACATGCTCGAGCACCAGCTCTGAACCCTCGGCAATCGAGGCTGCAACCAGGAAGAACGCCGCCGAGGAGATATCGGCTGGCACTTCGATATGGGTCGCGGTCAGCTTGCCGCCGGATTCCAGGGAGGCAGTCGGGCCGTCGACGTCAACGCTGTAGCCGAAACCACGCAGCATGCGCTCGGTATGGTCGCGGGTTGGCGCAGGTTCGGTAACCGTGGTCTTGCCTTCGGCATACAGACCAGCCAGCAGCAGGCAGGACTTAACCTGGGCACTGGCCATCGGCAGGGTGTAGGTCAGCGCCTTGAGCGCGTGACCACCACGAATGGTCATCGGTGGACGGCCTTCAGCGCCAGTCTCGATCACCGCGCCCATTTCCCGCAGAGGATTGGCAACGCGGTTCATCGGACGCTTGGACAGCGAGGCATCGCCAGTCAGCACGGTGTCGAACGGCTGCGCAGCGAGCAGGCCGGACAGCAGGCGCATGGAAGTACCGGAGTTACCCAGGTAGATCGGGCCCGGCGGCGGCTGCAGGCCATTGAGGCCAACACCGTGAATGGTAACCCGACCATGGTGCGGGCCTTCGATGACCACACCCATGTCGCGGAAAGCCTGTAGGGTCGCCAGTGCGTCTTCACCCTCAAGGAAGCCTTCGACTTCAGTGGTGCCTTCGGCCAGGGAGCCCAACATGATCGAGCGATGGGAAATCGATTTGTCGCCTGGTACGCGAATTCGGCCAGACAGTTGGCCACCAGGATTTGCCAGGAAAATCAGGTCGTTGGAGTTCATAGCGTCCACATAGGCCCGGCGGGCCAGGATTTTACTGAAATGCTCGCGGGCAACCCGGGCGCGCGTGAAGACGCCCAGCAATTGATGCCCATCCCCTGCATCGACCGCGTCGCGCAAGGCGTCGAGATCGCTGCGAAATGTATCGAGTGTGCGCAGAACAGCTTCGCGGTTGGCGAGAAATATGTCGTGCCACATGACCGGGTCGCTTCCGGCGATTCTTGTGAAATCGCGGAAACCTCCGGCAGCGTAACGGAAGATATCCAGGTTTTCATTGCGTTTGGCCAGGGAATCGACCAGGCCGAAGGCCAGCAGATGCGGCAGGTGACTGGTCGCCGCCAGGACTTCGTCATGGCGCTCGACCTGCATGTGCTCGACATCGGCCTCCAGCGCACGCCACAGCCGATCAACCAGCGCCAGAGCCTGCGGGTCGGTTTCGGCCAATGGCGTGAGAATCACTTTATGGCGACGGAACAAGGCAGCATTGGAGGCTTCCACCCCGCTCTGCTCGGAACCGGCAATCGGGTGCCCAGGCACGAAGTACGCCAGCTGTTCGGCAAACGCCTCGCGCGCAGCACGCACCACATTGCCCTTGGCGCTGCCGACGTCAGTGAGCACCGCACGCCCGAGGTCAAGTTGCGCCAGGCGCGCCAGGAGCTTCTCCATGGCCAGGATAGGCACGGCCAGCTGAATGACATCAGCGCCAACACAGGCAGCAGCCAGGTCCTCTTCGCAGCGGTCGACCACCCCCAGCTCCACCGCCAGCTTGCGCGACTGCGGATCCAGGTCGACGCCGACCACCTCGCGGCACAAGCCGCTTTCGCGTAGGCCCTTGGCGAACGAGCCGCCAATGAGCCCGAGACCGACCACCACCAGGCGACCGATAAGCGGCTCAACCTTGTTTACCACGACTTCAACCACGGAGCAGGACCCTATTCAAATCTGCATGCACGCCATTCATTGCCTCAGAGTACCGCTTTGGGGTAGGAACCCAACACCTTGAGGGCCACGGCTTCCTGGCTGATCTTCTCCAGCACGGCCTTGATCAGCGGATCGCGATGATGGCCGATGAAGTCGATGAAGAACACGTAGGTCCATTTACCGCTGCGCGACGGACGGGTCTCGATACGGGTCAGGTCGATACCGTTCTCGTGGAACGGCACCAGCAACTCGTGCAAGGCGCCCGGCTTGTTGCTCATGGAGACGATGATCGAAGTCTTGTCGTCGCCGGTCGGCGGCACTTCCTGGTTACCGATCATCAGGAAGCGCGTGGAGTTGTCCGGACGGTCTTCGATCTTCTCGGCCAGACGCGTCAGGCCATACAGCCCTGCGGCCATGTCGCCGGCGATCGCCGCCGAGTTCCACTCACCCTTGACCCGCTTGGCCGCCTCGGCATTGCTCGACACCGCAACGCGCTCGACGTTCGGGTAGTGGGCGTCCAGCCATTTGCGGCACTGCGCCAGGGACTGAGCGTGAGAGTAAATGCGACTGATGCTGTCGGTCTTGGTGTTTTCACCCACCAGCAGATGGTGGTGAATACGCAGCTCGACTTCGCCACAGATGACCATGTCGTGCTCGAGGAAGCTGTCGAGAGTGTGGTTGACCGCACCTTCGGTGGAGTTTTCCACCGGCACCACGCCGAAATTGACGGCACCGGCCGCCACTTCGCGGAACACCTCGTCGATGGCCGCCATCGGCTTGCTGATCACGGCGTGACCGAAGTGCTTCATCGCTGCGGCCTGGGTAAAGGTACCCTCAGGCCCCAGATAGGCGACTTTGAGCGGCTGTTCAAGGGCCAGGCAGGAGGACATGATTTCGCGGAACAGGCGGGCCATTTCTTCGTTGCCCAACGGCCCCTGGTTGCGCTGCATCACGCGCTTGAGCACCTGCGCCTCGCGCTCGGGCCGGTAGAACACCGGCGCCTCGCCTTCAGCCAGGGTCGCGGTCTTGACCCGCGCCACTTCCTGCGCGCAACGGGCACGGTCACTGATCAGCTCGAGGATTTTCTCGTCGAGGCTGTCAATGCGCACCCGCAGCGCCTTGAGTTCCTGCTCCGACATCAGCCGTGCTCCTTCTCGAATTCCGCCATGTAGGCTACCAGCGCCTCCACGGCGTCCAGACCCAGAGCGTTGTAGATCGAGGCACGCATGCCGCCCACCGAACGGTGGCCTTTGAGGTTGAGCAGGCCACGGGCGTCAGCACCGGCGAGGAAGGCCTTGTCCAGGCGCTCGTCGGCCAGACGGAACGGCACGTTCATCCACGAACGGGCGTTGACGCTGATCGGGTTGCTGTAGAAGTCGCTGCTGTCGATGAAGCCGTACAGGCGATCTTTCTTGGCCCGGTTGCGCTTCTCCATCGCATCAACACCGCCCTGCTCCTTGAGCCACTCGAAGACCAGGCCCGAGAGGTACCAGGAATAGGTAGCCGGGGTGTTGTACATCGAGCCGTTGTCGGCCGCGACCTTGTAGTCGAGCATGGTCGGGCAGCTGCTGCGCGCGCGACCGATCAGGTCTTCACGCACGATCACCACCACCAGGCCGCTCGGGCCGATGTTTTTCTGGGCGCCGGCATAGATCAGGCCGAAGTCGGAAACATCGACCGGACGCGAAAGGATATCCGAGGACATGTCGACCACCAGCGGCACGTCACCGGTCTGCGGCACCCAGTCGAACTGCAGACCACCGATGGTCTCGTTCGAGGCATAGTGCACATAGGCGGCGCCCGGCGTCAGGTTCCACTCGTTCTGACCGGGAATGCTCAGGTAATCGGAAGATTTGGCGTTGGCAGCAACGTTGATGTTGCCAAAGCGGCGGGCTTCTTCAATGGCTTTCTTCGACCAGATACCGGTTTCGATATAGTCGGCGGTGCCATTCTCAGGCAGCAGGTTCAGCGGAATTTCGGCGAACTGCTGGCTCGCACCACCCTGCAGGAACAGCACCTTGTAGTTGGCGGGAATGGACATCAGGTCGCGCAGGTCCTGCTCGGCCTTCTCGGCAATGGCCACGTAGTCGTCGCTACGGTGACTCATCTCCATCACGGACAAACCCTTGCCATTCCAGTCCAGCATTTCGGCCTGGGCGCGCTGCAGGACAGCGTCGGGAAGCGCAGCAGGGCCTGCGCAGAAGTTAAAGGCTCGTTTGCTCACATCCACTCTCGCTCTGCTCATGATGTCCGTGGAGCCAGCCGGGCGGCGCGAAGACTGCACCGCGCCGGCTACCCCACCAGGGTTACGCTACTGTATAGGTTATTCCTGCGGCGCCTCTTCGTCGCCAGCGGCCTGGGCCTCTGGTGATTCAACGGCGTCAGCATCGGCCTCGTAGTCCTCGTCGCCTTCCTCTTCGGATGGCTCCTGGACACGCTCCAGACCCACCAGGGTCTCGTCGCTGGCCAGCTTGATCAGGGTCACGCCCTGGGTATTACGACCCAGGCTGGAAACCTCGCCGACGCGGGTACGGACCAGGGTGCCCTGGTCGGAAATCAGCATGATTTCCTCGCCGTCCTGCACCTGCACGGCACCGACCAGGCGACCGTTACGCTCGTTGCTGACCATGGCGATAACGCCCTGACCGCCACGCTTGTACTCGGGGAACTCGCCGATTTCGGTACGCTTGCCATAACCACGCTCGGAGGCGGTAAGGATCTGGCTGCCCTCCTCCGGAATGATCATCGAGATCAGCCTCTGCCCTTCGCCCAGACGCATGCCGCGTACACCGCGGGCGGTACGGCCCATGGCGCGGACGTCGGACTCTTTGAATCGGGTGACCTTGCCGGCGTCGGAGAACAGCATGACCTCACGCTCGCCATCGGTGATGGCCGCGGAAATCAGCACGTCGCCTTCGTCCAGCTCCAGCGCGATCAGACCGACGCTGCGCTGACGGCTGAAGGACTCCAGCGGGGTCTTCTTCACGGTGCCGTTGGCGGTAGCCATGAAGATGAAGTGACCTTCGGTGTACTCCTCGACCGGCAACATGGTCGAGATGTACTCGCCTTCGTCCAGCGGCAGCAGGTTGACCAGCGGTCGACCACGCGCGGCACGCGAGGCTTCGGGAATTTCGTAGGTCTTGAGCCAGTACACCTTGCCCTTGCTGGAGAACAGCAGCAGCGTGGTGTGGCTGTTGGCGACCAGCAGGTGCGAAATGTAGTCCTCATCCTTGACGCCGGTAGCCGACTTGCCTTTACCGCCGCGACGCTGAGCCTGGTAGGCGGCCAGCGGCTGGGTCTTGGCGTAGCCGCCGTGGGAGATGGTCACAACCCGGTCTTCTTCCGGAATCATGTCACCCAGGGTCAGGTCCAGGCGCGCGTCGAGGATCTCGGTGCGGCGCACGTCGCCGTATTCGGCGCGGATCAGTTCCAGCTCTTCGCGGATCACTTCCATCAGGCGCTCGGCACTGTTGAGGATGCGGATCAGCTCACCGATCTGGTTGAGGATCTCCTGGTACTCGGCCAGCAGCTTCTCGTGCTCAAGACCGGTCAGGCGGTGCAGACGCAGGTCGAGAATGGCCTGGGCCTGTTCCGGCGACAGGAAGTACTTGCCATCACGCAGGCCGTACTGCTCGTCGAGGTTTTCCGGACGGCAGGAGTCGGCACCGGCGCGCTCGACCATGACCTGCACGGCACTGGATTCCCACGGCGTGCTGATCAGCGCTTCCTTGGCTTCCGACGGGGTCGGCGAAGCCTTGATCAGGGCGATGACCGGGTCGATGTTGGACAGGGCAACCGCCTGACCTTCAAGGATGTGACCACGTTCACGGGCCTTGCGCAGCTCGAACACGGTGCGACGGGTAACCACTTCGCGGCGGTGGCGAACGAACGCCTCGAGCAGGTCCTTGAGGTTCAGGACCCGCGGACGGCCGTCGATCAGGGCCACGATGTTGATACCGAAAACCGCCTGCAGCTGGGTCTGGGCGTAGAGGTTGTTGAGGATGACCTCAGGTACCTCGCCACGACGCAGCTCGATGACGATACGCATACCGTCCTTGTCGGACTCGTCGCGCAGTTCGGTGATGCCTTCGAGTTTCTTTTCCTTTACCAGCTCGGCGATCTTCTCGATCAAGCGCGCCTTGTTCAGCTGGTAAGGCAGCTCGGTAACGACGATCTGCTGGCGGCCACCGACCTTGTCGATGTCTTCGATGGTGGAGCGGGCACGCATATAAATGCGGCCACGGCCGGTACGGTAGGCCTCGATGATGCCCTGGCGGCCGTTGATGATCGCGGCAGTCGGGAAATCCGGGCCCGGGATGAACTCCATCAGCTCATCGACCGTAATGTCGGCGTTGTCGATC
Organism: Pseudomonas sp. GW821-FHT10B02; assembly: GCF_059415665.1. Lineage (NCBI taxonomy): Bacteria > Pseudomonadati > Pseudomonadota > Gammaproteobacteria > Pseudomonadales > Pseudomonadaceae > Pseudomonas > Pseudomonas sp. GW821-FHT10B02. Next base: position 96,921 of record NZ_JBWKNR010000007.1, read on the forward strand.
AGCGCCAGGCAACCGTCGATGACTTCACCGAGGTTGTGCGGCGGAATGTTGGTCGCCATGCCCACGGCGATACCGCTGGAACCGTTGACCAGCAGGTTGGGGATCTTGGTCGGCATGACCGCCGGGATCTGCTCGGTGCCGTCGTAGTTGGGCACCCAGTCGACGGTTTCCTTGTGCAGGTCCGCCAGCAGTTCATGGGCCAGCTTGGTCATGCGCACTTCGGTGTATCGCATGGCCGCGGCGTTGTCGCCGTCCACCGAACCGAAGTTGCCCTGGCCGTCGACCAGCAGGTAACGCAGCGAGAACGGCTGGGCCATCCGGACGATGGTGTCGTAGACCGCGGTATCACCGTGCGGGTGGTACTTACCGATCACGTCACCGACCACACGGGCGGATTTCTTGTACGGTTTGTTCCAGTCGTTACCCAGTTCGCTCATCGCATACAGAACGCGGCGATGCACGGGCTTCAAGCCATCACGCGCATCGGGCAGTGCACGCCCGACAATGACGCTCATCGCGTAGTCGAGGTAGGACTGTCTCAGTTCGTCTTCGATATTGACCGGGAGGATTTCTTTGGCCAGTTCGCCCATGAGAAGCCTGATTCCTTTTTCTGGTGAAACCTCGTCACATCCATATGGGACGAACGAAGCTCGCCGCTGCAAAGTGACTCCTTGCAACGACTTACGACAAATCAACGAGTTAAGCCATGGATCTGCGCAGTAAAGACAGCCCTACGGGACTACCTTGGAAACCGTCGGATGTTACCACAATCGCCCAGACGGTGGGAGTGGGCTGCAGCACTACTACCCTACTGCTCGTCAGTAACGCCCGTCAGCCGCTCCAGCAGGCCGCAAGCGCGAGCCAATGACTCAATGCAAACGCTTGCGACACATCAATTGTGCCATCTTCACGGTATCCGGGCGCTCGACGATGCCTTTCTCGGTCACGATCACATCGATCAGATCGGCCGGCGTCACGTCGAATGCCGGATTGACCGCCTCGACCCCGGCACCCAGCGGCTTGCCGTCAACCTCCAGCAGTTCGCTGACGCTCCGCTCTTCGAGCTGGATGTCTTCGCCGCTCTCCAGATTCATGTCGATGCTCGAACTCGACGCCACCACCATGAAGCGCACGCCGTGGTGCATGGCATTGACGGCCAGCTGGTAAGTGCCGATCTTGTTGGCTACATCACCATTGGCAGTGATCCGGTCCGCGCCGACGATGACCCAGGTGATGCCCTTGGTCTTCATCAGATGGGCAGCGGCGGCGTCGGCATTGACGGTCACCGGGATGCCAGCCTCGGCCAACTCCCAGGCGGTCAGGCGCGAACCCTGCAGCCATGGCCGGGTCTCGTCGACATAGACCCGTTCGACCATGCCTTCCAGATAGGCCGCGCGGATCACCCCCAGAGCAGTGCCGAAACCGCCGGTGGCCAGAGCACCGGTGTTGCAGTGGGTCAGCAAGGCCTGTTCGTTGCCCTGGTGTTTGCGAATCAGCTCGACGCCCAGCTGGGCCATGGTCAGGTTGGCCTCGCGATCACTGTCATGGATGGCAACCGCTTCGGCGGCCATGATTGCCGCAACGTCATCGCCCGCCTTGATCCGCAACAAGCGCTCACGCATGCGATTGAGCGCCCAGAACAGGTTGGCACCGGTCGGGCGTGAGTTGAACAGCAGCTCAAAGTCCTCCTCCAGGGCCATCTCCCAGTCGTCGCCCTCGGCCAGGCGCTGACGCACCGCCATGGCCAGGCCATAGGCGGCACTGATACCGATGGCCGGCGCACCGCGAACAACCATCGCGCCAATGGCCCGGGCCACATCGGCGACATTGGTGCAGGCTTGCCAGGTCTGTTCAAAGGGCAGAACGCGCTGGTCGAGCAGGTACAGGACGCCATCACGCCAATCGATGGCTTTCACCTTCTCTGCTGCCAGTAGCTGATCGCGCATGCTCACCCCAATCTTCGGACATCAAAAGCGTACGATTATAGCGAGCCCCTGGCGTAGACGCTCGGGTATACTTCGCCCTCAGCCCAAGTGTCTCAGGGAAATCCCGCCATGCCCAAACCCGCTACGCCGCTCGACCTGCTGCTCCTGCCTGCCTGGCTGGTGCCTGTCGAACCTGCCGGGGTGGTATTGAAGGATCATGGCCTGGGCATTCGCGACGGGCAGATTGTTTTCATCGGCCCCAGGGCCGAGGCCGAGCGCTTCGTCGCCGCCGAAACCCGCGAGCTGCCAGGCTGCCTGCTCAGCCCCGGGCTGATCAACGCCCACGGCCACGCGGCGATGACCCTGTTCCGCGGCCTGGCCGACGACCTGCCGCTGATGACCTGGCTGGAAGAGCACATCTGGCCGGCCGAAGGTCGCTGGGTCGATGAGGGTTTTGTTCGCGATGGCACCGACCTGGCCATTGCCGAGCAGATCAAAGGCGGCATCACCTGCTTTGCCGACATGTACTTCTTCCCCAAGATCGCCAGCGAACGGGTACATAACAGCGGCATCCGCGCACAAATCGCCGTGCCGCTGCTGGATTTCCCGATCCCGGGCGCGCGCAGCACCGAAGAAGCCCTGCACCTGGGCATCGAACTGTTCAGCGACCTGCGTCATCACCCGCGCATCACCGTGGCCATGGGCCCGCATGCGCCCTACACGGTGAGCGACGAGAACCTGGAGAAGATCCGGGTCATTGCCGAAGAGCTCGACGCACCGATTCACATGCACCTGCATGAAACCGCCTTCGAAGTCGAGCAATCGCTGGCCACCCGCGGTGAACGCCCGCTGGCCCGCATCGCCCGCCTGGGCCTGCTCGGCCCGCGCCTGCAGGCGGTGCACATGACCCAGGTCAGCGACGAAGACCTGGCACTGCTGGTAGAAAGCAACACCAGCGTGGTGCATTGCCCGGAATCCAATCTCAAGCTGGCCAGCGGCTTCTGCCCGGTCGAACGCCTGTGGCAGGCCGGGGTCAATGTGGCGGTGGGCACCGATGGTGCAGCCAGCAACAACGACCTCGACCTGCTGGGCGAAACCCGCACCGCCGCCCTGCTGGCCAAGGCCGTGGCCGGTTCGGCCGCCGCGCTGGATGCCCACCGGGCACTGCGCATGGCCACCCTCAACGGTGCCCGGGCGCTGGGTCTGGAGACGCTGACCGGTTCGCTGGAAGTGGGCAAGGCCGCCGACCTGGTGGCCTTCGACCTTTCCGGCCTGGCCCAGCAACCGATTTACGACCCGGTTTCACAACTGATCTATGCCAGCGGCCGCGACTGCGTCAAGCACGTCTGGGTCGCCGGCAAGCAACTGCTCGACGAGCGCCGCCTGACCCGCATGGACGAACAGGCGCTGCATGCCGCCGCCTGCGCCTGGGGCCAGCGGATCGGCGAGCGCAGCGAATAACCGGCCGGCAGCCGCGGCTGCCGGCCCGTGACACCTTTAATCAAAGTTTCAGAGGACCGTTCCATGAGCAACGTCGACCACGCCGAAATCGCCAAGTTCGAAGCCCTGGCCCACCGTTGGTGGGACCGTGAAAGCGAGTTCAAGCCGCTGCACGACATCAACCCGCTGCGGGTCAACTGGATCGACGAACGGGTCAAGCTGGCCGGCAAGAAGGTGCTCGACGTCGGCTGCGGCGGCGGCATCCTCAGCGAAGCCATGGCCCAGCGTGGCGCCACCGTGACCGGCATCGACATGGGCGAAGCACCGTTGGCCGTGGCCCAGCTGCACCAGCTCGAATCCGGGGTAGAAGTCGAATACCGGCAGATCACCGCCGAAGCCCTGGCCGAAGAAATGCCCGAGCAGTTCGACGTGGTCACCTGCCTGGAAATGCTCGAACACGTGCCTGACCCTTCGTCGGTGATCCGCGCCTGCTACCGCATGGTCAAGCCGGGCGGCCAGGTGTTCTTCTCGACCATCAACCGCAACCCCAAGGCTTACCTGTTCGCGATCATCGGCGCCGAATACATCATGAAGCTGCTGCCGCGCGGCACCCACGACTTCAAGAAGTTCATCCGCCCTTCCGAGCTGGGTGCCTGGAGCCGCGAGGCCGGCCTGAACGTCAAGGACATCATCGGCCTGACCTACAACCCGCTGACCAAGCACTACAAGCTGGCCAACGACGTCGACGTCAACTACATGATCCAGACCCTGCGCGAGGAATGAGCATGCGCCTGAGAGCAGTACTTTTCGACATGGACGGCACCCTGCTCGACACGGCGCCGGACTTCATTGCCATCTGCCAGGCGATGCTCGCCGAGCGTGGCCTGCCTGCCGTCGACGACCAGCGCATCCGCGACGTGGTGTCTGGCGGTGCCAAGGCGATGGTTTCGGTCACGTTCAACCTCGACCCCGAGGCGCCAGAGTTCGAAGCCTTGCGCCTGGAGTTCCTTGAGCGCTATCAGCAGGGCTGCGCGGTACACAGCAAGCTCTACGACGGCATGGCCGAGCTGCTGGCCGATATCGAGAAAGGCAACCTGATCTGGGGCGTGGTGACCAACAAGCCGGTGCGTTTCGCCGAACCGATCATGCAGCAACTGGGCCTGGCCGAGCGCTCGGCACTGCTGATCTGCCCGGATCATGTGAAGAACAGCAAGCCGGACCCCGAGCCGCTGATCCTCGCCTGCAAGACCTTGAACCTGGATCCGGCCAGCGTACTGTTCGTCGGTGACGACCTACGCGACATCGAGTCTGGCCGCGATGCCGGCACCCGCACCGCAGCGGTGCGCTACGGTTATATTCATCCGGATGACAACCCCAACAACTGGGGCGCGGATGTGGTGGTCGATCATCCGCTGGAGCTGCGCAAGGTGCTTGATAGCGCGCTTTGCGGCTGCTGATTTCGACAAGGATCGCGGGGCAAGCCCGCTCCCACCGAGGTCATGTAAAACCAGTGGGAGCGGGCTTGCCCCGCGATGAGTCAACACACTCAAGAGGTAACCCCATGTTCGATTACTCCGCCCGCCCCGACCTGCTCAAAGGCCGGACCATCATGGTCACCGGCGCTGGTCGCGGAATCGGCGCAGCGGCCGCCAAGGCCTACGCCGCCCATGGCGCGACCGTGCTGCTGCTGGGCAAGACCGAAGCCAACCTGAGCCAGGTCTACGACGAGATCGAAGCGGCCGGCCATGCAAAGCCTGCGGTCATCCCGTTCAACCTGGAAACCGCCCTGCCGCATCAGTACGACGAACTGGCAGCGATGATCGAAAGCGAGTTCGGCCACATCGACGGCCTGCTGCACAATGCCTCGATCATCGGCCCGCGCACGCCGCTGGAGCAGTTGTCCGGCGACAACTTCATGCGCGTGATGCAGATCAACGTCAATGCCATGTTCATGCTCACCAGCACCCTGCTGCCGCTGCTCAAGCTATCCCAGGATGCGTCGGTGATCTTCACCTCCAGCAGCGTCGGACGCAAAGGCCGGGCCTACTGGGGGGCTTATGGGGTGTCGAAATTCGCTACCGAGGGCCTGATGCAAACCCTCGCCGACGAGCTCGAAGGCGTGGCGCCGGTGCGCTCCAACAGCATCAACCCGGGCGCCACCCGCACCAGCATGCGCGCCCAGGCCTATCCGGGCGAAAACCCGGAAAACAACCCGCTGCCCGAGCAGATCATGCCGGTGTACCTGTACCTGATGGGCCCGGACAGCACTGGCATCAACGGCCAGGCGTTCAACGCCCAGTAAGCTCAGCCCTCGACCAGTTCCGCCTGGGCACGGGCGGGCTGGCGCTGTTCCAGCTGCATGCAGCGCTCAAGGAACAGGTACATGTAGTCGTAGCTCTTGCACACAGCCCGGCGCAGCTCAGCCTGCAGCGCCTGCGACGGGTTGTTGCCGGCCAGGGTACAGACGATTTCCAGCGCTTCCCACGGGTGGGCGTCGTCGTACTGGGCATGCATCTTCAGCCACTTCATGGCGCGCTTGCGACCCTCCTCTGGAAAGCCCTGGGCATATACGCCCGTCGAGCACACCACCGCCGACCATTCACCGGTCGCCCCTTCGATTGCGTAGTTGGTCGCTGCGACGGCCACCACCAGCGAATCCGCTGCACAGGTATGCCAGCACCAATCGCTCAGGGCATTGAGTTCGGTCGGTACGTCCTGCGCCTGCAGGTCCTCGAGGCTGACGCCATGGGCCTGGCTCCAGTACAGCCAGTAGTCGGCATGATTGAGCTCGACACGGATGTTGCGCATCAACCAGCGCCGCGCCATGTCTTCGCCCGGGTGGCGTGCGTAGCGAGTCTTGGTCAGGTTCTTGGCCATGTACAGAGAGAACTGCTCGACCACCGGCCAGCCGCCAATCAGGTACTGACGCATGGTACGAGCACTAAGCCGGCCATCGCGCATGCGCTGATAGAGTTCGTGCTCGACTACCCGGCGCTTGCTCTCATGACAATCCTTGATCAGCTGCTGGGCCCAGAGCGGGTAACTGGTGGGGTCCATCAATGGACCGGTACGGATAAACGCGTCAATCACTGTCTGCTCCTTGTTCCTTGTGATTATCGTGCGGATCGTCAGCGAAAGGTCCCGGGTGCCTTGAACAGCAGGGGCCTGGCCGCAATCCGTTGGCGTTGCAAGCTGTCGCAGGTGAACACCTGCGGCCGCTCGATCAGGTACCCCTGGGCGTAATCGACGCCGATTTCCTGCAGGGCCTGTTCGATCAACGGCGTTTCGACGAACTCGGCAATGGTGCGTTTGCCCATGACATGGCCGATGTGGTTGATGACTTCAACCATAGCCCGGTTAACCGGGTCGTCGAGCATATCCTTGACGAAACTTCCGTCGATTTTCAGGAAGTCTACGGGTAAATGTTTCAAATACGCGAACGACGACATCCCGGCACAGAAGTCATCCAGCGAGAACCGGCACCCCAGGCTTTTGAGTTCATTGATGAAGCGTATGGCGCTGCCGAGATTGGCAATGGCACTGGTCTCGGTGATTTCGAAACAGATCATCTGTGGCGGAATGGCAAACTCACCAAACAGCCGCCGCAGGTAATCCAGGAACTTGTCGTCACCGATGCTGCTGCCAGACAGATTGATCGCGCACATGGCCAGCGGGCCGTCGCGCTGCTCGTCCAGGCACTGGCGAATGACCGTGAACACGCTGCGCACCACCCAACGGTCCAGCGCGGTCATCAAGCCATAGCGCTCGGCGGCCGGAATGAAACTGTCCGGAAGAATGATCCGCCCGTTTTCATCCTGCAGACGCAGGAGGATCTCGATGTGGCCGGCACCGTCATCGGGTCCGAGGGCGGCGATTTCCTGGGCATACAGACAGAAGCGGTTTTCTTCCAGGGCCACGTGCAGGCGTTGAATCCAGGCCATCTCACCAAAGCGCATGGACAACTCGCTGTCGTCGGCATGGTACACCTGCACGCGATTACGGCCCTTTTCCTTGGCCATGTAGCAGGCCATGTCGGCGGCCCGCAACGAGGCTTCAAGGGTGGTCGGTGCCTGAGCAATGTGCACCAGCCCCAGACTCACGGTGGTCATGAACGGCCGCCCTTTCCAGACGAAATGCAGGCTCTGAACGGCCTGACGCAGGCTTTCAGCAATACGCTCGGCCTGTTCTTGCGGGCAATTCTCCAGCAGGATGCCGAACTCGTCACCGCCTAGCCGCGCCAGGGTGTCACCTTCGCGCAGCCCGGCCTGGAGCACGGCACAGATGTGGCGGAGCAGCTCATCACCGGCCGCATGCCCGCAGGTGTCATTGACCAGCTTGAATTGATCGAGGTCGAGGAACATCAAGGCGTGCCGCGACGGTTTACGTGCCAGGGCATTGAGCGCCAGCTCCAGGCGATACTCGAACTCGCGGCGGTTGGCCAGGCCAGTGAGTGCATCATGGGTCGCCTGCCAGGACAGGTTGGCGATGTACTGACGCTCCTGAGTCATGTCATGCAGGACCAGGACGATACCGCTGATCTTGCCGTCGGCCATGATCGGCGCCCCCACCAGGGTCACCGACACGGTACTGCCATCCAGGCGCTGGATCAGTTTGGTGTGTTCGCTGCCGCCTTTGAGGCCACCGCTGAGGATGCGCTCGACCAAGGTCAGGCCGTCTTTCTCGGCATTCTCGTCAAGCAGGCTGAACAGCGCCGCCAACGGCAAGCCATGGGCCTGGGCGGCGTGCCAGTGGGTCAGCTGTTCGGCTGCCGGGTTCATGTAGGCGATGCAGCCTTCGACGTCGGTGGTGATCACCCCGTCGCCAATCGACTCCAGGGTAATTTGCGCCCGCTCCTTTTCCACCTCCAGGGCGTTGGCAAAGGCCTGGCGCTGGGCCAGCAACTTGCTTGAACGCATCCAGGCCAGGGCAATCAGGAACAGTGCAGTGGCCAGGTTGGTCACCAGCAGCACCCGCAACAGCATCCGCGACCCCTCACCCAATGCGTCGCTGAACGCCCGGGCGGCCGGTGTTACACCGTCGTTGATGGTGGCAATGCGCGCTTTCCATTCGGCTACGTCATCAGCATCAGCGGTGCCCGAGCGAAAGCCTGCGTGCATCTGCCGGGCGACCTCGTCGAGCTGGCTGAGAAAGCCATCGCCCACCGCCCACAGCTCAATGGCTTTTTCCAGGTAGCTGACCTGGCGGAAGTTCAGGTACAGCCAGATGAGGCTGGAAACGTCGTCAGGGTGGTTGCCGCCCTGAAGAATGCCTCGTCGTGCAGCCTCCAGGTCCGGGACAGGCAAATCCAGGGCCGCGCGCAATTCATGCCCGCCCTGCGGTACGGCAAAGGATTTCTGATACTTCTGGAAGACGGCCTGGTCGCGGCTATCGGCGTACAGGTTGAGGTAGTAGATCGCGTCTTTCTGTCCCTTGGACCAGAGGCTCTCCCCCGCCACATAACCACGCACCGCCGACAAGGCATACAGGCTGATCCCCCCCAACAACGCCTGAAACAACACCACGGCCACAAATGGCCAGATGATGCCCAACAGGTTCGGGGCTTCGAGAGTCCGTTTTCGCTTCATGAGGTCCCTTGCACACAGAGCCGAATGAATCTCTATTCTTATAAACGCACAGCCTAGGCTATTTGCTCTCAATACTGGAGAGCTTTTCTCAATTACTCAGCACTTTGCCTTCAACTCTGTTGCAAATGACCATACAGCTTGGCGTACAAACCGCCATCGGCAATCAGTTGCTGATGGTCGCCATCCTCGGCCACATGCCCGCCATCGAACACCAGCACCCGGTCGGCCTGCTTCACTGCAGACAGACGGTGGGCAATGATCAAGGTGGTACGCGCACTGAGGAAACGCGCAAGGGCCTGATGCAGGTTGTATTCAGTGGCCGCGTCCAGCGCCGAGGTGGCCTCGTCGAGAATCACCACCTTGGGCTCGGCCAGCACCATCCGCGCAATCGCCAGACGCTGGCGCTGGCCTCCGGACAGGCGTACGCCCGAGCGGCCGACCACGGTGTCCAGGCCGCGCGGCAATGCGGCAATCGTGCTTTCGAGCTGGGCAATGCCCAGCGCCTGCCAGCAAGCTTCGTCGCTGCAGTCGCGGCCCATGGTCAGGTTGGCGCGCACCGTGTCGTTGAACAGTGACGGATGCTGCAGCACCACCGCGACATGCTCGCGCAGGGTTTCCAGGCCGATCTCCTGCAAGGTCGAACCACCGAAGCGGATGGTGCCGGCCTGCGCACTGTAAAGCCCGAGCAGCAACTGCACCAGGGTGCTCTTGCCACCACCGCTGGCGCCGACGATGGCGACTTTTTCGCCCGGCGCGATGGACAGGTTCAACTGATCAAGCACCGGCTCGTCGGCATAGGCAAAGCGCAGTCCCTGCACTTCGAGGCCCACTGTGTCACGCCCTTTGAACGGGTCGACGCCCCCGGGGTACTGCGGTTCGTCGGCACGCGCCAGCAATTCGTTGAGCCGGCTCAGCGCACCGCCCGCGGCATAAAAGGCGTACTGCAGGTTCAACAGTTGCTCGACCGGGCCGATCATGAACCACAGGTAGCTGAACACCGCCAGCATCTGGCCGATCGACAGGTCGGAGAACAGCACGGTCAGCATCGCCGCAGCGCGGAAGATATCGATGCCGAACTGGAACAGCAGACCACTGGCGCGGCCACTGGCATCGCTCTTCCACTGCGAAGCCACCGCATAGTTGCGCACTTCCTGGGCACGCAAACCGAGACGGCCGAGGAAATACCCCTGGCGATTGCTGGCACGAATTTCCTGGATCGCATCGAGGGTTTCGGTCAGCGCCTGGGTAAAGCGCGAGGTGCTGTCGTTTTCCAGCTTTTTCAGGTGTTTGACCCGTTTGCCCAACTGCACCGTGGCAAAGACCACAACGGGGTTGAACAGCAGGATCAGCAACGCCAGCTTCCAGTGCATCCACATCAGGATCGCCGCTGTGCCGGTCAGGGTCAGCATGGCGACCAGGAACCGGCTCAGGGTTTCGCCGACGAACTTGTCCAGGGTGTCCAGATCGGTGACCAGGTGCGTGGTCACCGTGCCGCTGCCGAGGCTTTCGTATTCCTTCAGGGAGATGCGCTTGAGCCGTTCGATCAGGCGGATGCGCAGGCGATAGACGATGTCCTTGGCCAGGCCGGCGAACAGTTTGGCCTGCACCACGTTGAAGGCCAGCGCAGCGCAGCGCAGGCACAGGGTCAGCACCAGCATCAGGCCGATGTAACCGGTCGCCACCTGCCAGTTGCCCGGCAGCAGCTGATTCATCCACTTGAGCGCGGCATCGCCATGCCCGAGCAAGACTTCATCGACCAGCAACGGCAGCAACAAGGGGATCGGCACACTGCACAGCGCCGCCAGCACCGCAACGCCGTTGGCGATCCACAGGGCTTTTTTATGGTGCAAGGCCAGGCGGCGAATTTCCGCCCAGCTCAGGCGATCGGCAACAACCGGGGCAGGCCCCGGCACAGGGTCGGGTGACCCAGGCAGATCAAGCACAGGCGGCCTGCTGCAGCCAGCGGCCGAGCAGCGGGCTTAACGCGTCGAGCGACTGGTAGCCGTTGGTCAGCAACGCCAGCTGGCCGTTACGTTCGGCCAGCAAGGTCGGAAACCCGGCAATTCCCAGATCCTGCACCCAGGTGAAATCGGAGGCCGTGGCCGCGCGCACCTCGGCACTGGCAAAACGCTCGGCAAACGCCGCTCGCTCAAAGCCGACCTGCTCGGCCAGCTCAACCAGTTTAGGCGCGCGGGTGACATCTTCACCGCCCTGGTAGAACGCCTGCTGGATCGCTGCAAGCAACGCCCAGGTGCGTTGCCGGTCAAGTCCACGGGCCGCTACCAGGGCGCGGCAGGCAGGCTCGGTGTCATAGACAAAACCGTCCGGCATCGCCCCTTCGAGGGTGAAGGGCTGGCCAGTGGCCTGGTTGACCGCTTGCCAGTGCTCAAGGATGTAGCCGCGGGTCGAGGCGTCCAGCGCGCTGCTGCCGGTGCGCAAGCCGCCGGGCACCAGTTGGGTGTCGATCCCGGCTTCGCGTGCCTGGGCGATCAGGGCCTGGGCCACGGGTGCAAAGCCCCAGCACCAGGAGCACATCGGGTCCATCACATAGAGCAAGCGTGCGGACATCTATCAGGCCTCGGCAGCTTTGCGGTAGTTGTGGCCGATCGGGTGCGGCATGTTGCGGGCCTTGGCCAGCTCGATCTGCTTCTGCCGGTCGATGGCACTGCGCCGGGTCTTTTCGCTCAGGCTGTCCCAGCAATGCGGGCAGCTGATACCAGGCGAATAGTGCTCGGACGCACGGTCTTCGACGCTGATCGGGGTACGGCAGGCATGGCACTGGTCGTAGTCGCCTTCGGTCAGGTCGTGACGCACGGTGACCCGGTTGTCGAACACGAAGCAGTCGCCCTGCCAGCGGCTTTCATCCTGCGGTACCTCTTCGAGGTATTTCAGGATCCCGCCTTTAAGATGATAGACCTCTTCGAAACCTTCACCGAGCATGTAGCTGGAGGCTTTTTCGCAACGGATGCCACCGGTGCAGAACATCGCGACCTTCTTGTGCCGCGTCGGGTCGAAGTTGGCCTTGATGTACTCGGGGAACTCACGGAACGTCGTGGTTTTCGGGTCGATCGCGCCTTCGAAGGTGCCAATCGCCACTTCGTAGTCGTTGCGGGTGTCGATCAGCAGCACCTCGGGATCGCTGATCAGCGCGTTCCAGTCCTGCGGCTCGACGTAGGTCCCGACCTTGTAGTTCGGGTCCACGCCCGGCACGCCGAGGGTGACGATCTCTTTCTTGAGCTTGACCTTGGTGCGATAGAACGGCTGTTCGTCGCAGTAGGATTCCTTGTGGTCGATATCCACCAGGCGGGCATCGCTGCGCAGCCAGGCCAGCAGGCCGTCGATACCTTCACGGGTACCGGACACAGTGCCGTTGATGCCCTCTTCGGCCAGCAACAAGGTGCCCTTGATGCCGTTGGCCATCATGCTTTCGAGCAGCGGCTCGCGCAGCTCGACGTAATCTTTCAGGGTGACGAATTTGTACAGCGCCGCCACGACGATAGCTTGGGTCATGCAGTAAATCTCCAGGTGGTCACCCTCGTAAAGGGCGGACCGGATGACAATAAAAAACGCGCCGACGAGCGGCGCGTTGCACATTCTAACAAAAACCTGACGATGAAATCAGTGTTTGCTGCCACCTGCGCAGGTGGGTGAGGCTGGCGCTGCGCCGACCTTCTGCCACTCTTCGGGGGTGTAGGTGTGCAGGGCCAGGGCATGGAACTGCCCCATCAGCTCACCCAGGGTGGCGTAGACCTTCTGGTGACGCTTGACGCTGTTCAGGCCTTCGAACTGTTCGCTGACCAGCACGGCCTTGTAGTGGGTTTCTTGCCCACGGCTGTGCATGTGGCTTTCGTCGAGCACCGAGAGGTGCTGCGGCGCCAGCGCGGCCAGGCTCTGTTCAATCTTTTGCTGCATGGACATGGACGGCTCCGCGTATTACTTCTTCGCTGGCGCGGCGGCCTTGCCAGCGTTCGGGTCGAGTTCCTTGGTCATGTCAGCCAGCAGCTTGTTGACCACCGGTACCGCGCTTTCCAGCTTGCGCTGGGTCAGCTGGGCCGACTGCTGGGTAACCTGAGGCATTTTTTCCAGGACTTTCTTGCCCAATGGCGACTGGTAGAAGGCTACCAGGTCCTTGAGCTCGCTTTCGGTGAAGGTGGTGGTGTAGAGCTTGACCATGTCGGGCTTGAGCTTGTTCCAGCCGATGGCCTGGTCGAGGGCAGCATTGGCCTTGGCCTGGTAGCTGTCGAGCACCGATTTTTTCGAGGCCGGGGCCTTGGTCTGTTCGAAACGCTGGGCAAACATCTGTTGCACCTGCATGTAGACCGGGGTGCCGAGCTTGTCAGCGTGCGCCATCATGAGGAATTTTTCGGCACTGGCGTTGTGGCTGGCGGTATCGGCAAGCACCTGGCCGCTGGCGCAGACCAGCGCAACAGCAGTGCAAAGGGCGCGAAGACGGGTCATCGTAATTCCTTCATTAGACAGACGAGGTAGTACCCCAGAGTAGAGCATTCTGCGCCGACTCGGGCGCAGCACTCAAGTGGGTCGACGAGCGTTGGAACCGCTGCGACAAAAAGGGACCTAAACTGCGAATTCAGACCACAAGGGAGTGTTCACAGCATGAGCCGTATCGAAACTGACAGCCTGGGGCAGGTCGAAGTTCCTGACCAGGCCTACTGGGGTGCCCAGACGCAACGCTCACTGATCAACTTTGCCATCGGCAAGGAGCGCATGCCACTGGCTGTCCTGCACGCCCTGGCGATGATCAAAAAAGCCGCTGCACGGGTCAACAACCGCAACGGAGACCTGCCGGCGGACATCGCCCGGCTGATCGAACAGGCCGCCGACGAGGTGCTCGATGGCCAGTTGGATGATCAATTTCCACTCGTCGTCTGGCAGACCGGCAGTGGTACCCAGAGCAACATGAACGTCAATGAAGTGATCGCCGGGCGCGCCAACGAACTGGCGGGCAAAGGCCGGGGCGGCAAGAATCCGGTGCACCCCAACGATCATGTCAACCGCTCGCAGAGTTCCAACGACTGCTTCCCGACCGCCATGCACATCGCTGCCGTCCAGGCGGTCCAGCACAAGCTGCTGCCGGCCATCGCCGAGCTGTCGTCGGGGCTGGCGGAGCTTTCGGCGCGCCATCAGCACCTGGTCAAGACCGGCCGCACCCACATGATGGATGCCACGCCGATCACCTTCGGCCAGGAACTCTCGGCCTACGTGGCGCAACTTGACTACGCCCAGCGCGCCATCCGCTCGGCCTTGCCGGCGGTGTGCGAGCTGGCCCAGGGCGGTACCGCGGTCGGTACCGGGCTGAATGCCCCGCACGGTTTTGCCGAGGCCATCGCCGCAGAGCTGGCCGCCCTCTCCGGCCTGCCTTTTGTTACCGCGCCGAACAAGTTCGCCGCCCTTGCCGGGCATGAGCCGCTGACGACCCTGGCAGGCGGCTTGAAGACCCTGGCAGTGGCCCTGATGAAGCTGGCCAATGACCTGCGTCTGCTCGGTTCCGGCCCCCGCGCCGGGATTGCCGAAGTGCGCCTGCCGGCCAACGAGCCGGGCAGCTCGATCATGCCCGGCAAGGTCAACCCGACCCAGTGCGAGGCGCTGTCGATGCTGGCCTGCCAGGTACTGGGCAATGACACGGCCATCGGCTTTGCCGCCAGCCAGGGTCACCTGCAATTGAACGTGTTCAAGCCGGTGATCATCCACAACCTGCTACAGTCCATCGAGCTGCTGGCCGACGGCTGCAGCAACTTCCAGCAGCACTGCGTGGCCGGTATCGAAGCGGATGCCGAACAGATGGCCGCGCACCTGGAACGCGGGCTGATGCTGGTCACCGCGCTGAACCCGCACATCGGCTACGACAAGGCTGCGGAAATCGCCAAGAAGGCCTACAGCGAAGGCCGCACGTTACGCGAGGCGGCCCTGACCCTGGGCTACCTCACCAACGAGCAGTTCGAGCAGTGGGTACGCCCGCAAGACATGCTCGAGCCCGGCAAGAAAGGCTGAGTCACCGGGCCAGGCGTATGCGCCTGGCCCGCCAGCCGGCCATGATCGACGGGCCCAGCGCGGTCAGCGCCGAGCCCAGTACCACCACCAGTGCGCCAACGTAACCCAGGGTATTGATCTGTTCGGCGTGCACGTAGTCAGGCCAGAACCAGGCTGCCAGGGCTACGGCAACGAAAGTGATCAAGGGCGTGATCGCCAGGGTGGCGCTGACCTTGGAAGCTTCCCAGTGGGCCAGCGCTTCGGCGAAGGCGCCATAGGCCACCAGGGTGTTAAGGCAGCAGGCGAGCAACAGCCAGCCTTGCAGCGGCGTCAACTGCAGCGCTTCCAGCGGATGCACCCAGGGCGTCAGGAGCACGGCGCAGCACAGGTAGATGACCATCATCACCTGCATCGAATTCCACACCGTCAGCAACTGCTTCTGGCTCAGGGCGTAAAACACCCAGATGGTGGTTGCCAGGACAATGGTCAGCACCCCCGTGGTGTAGACGCTCAGAGAGGTCAACAGCTCGTCCAGGCGCTGGTTGAAAAACAGGCCGAAGCCCAGCAGCAGGATGACCAGGCCTACCCCTTGGCCGAGACTGAAGCGCTCCTTGAACAGGAACACGCTGGCCACCAGCAGCAGTACCGGCCCCAGCTGCACGACCAGTTGCGCCGTGCCGGGGCTGAGCAGGTTCAGGCCCATCAGGTACAGCACATAGTTGCCGACCAGACCGCCGGTGGCCAATGCCACCAGGGCCCAGCCCTTGCGCCCGAGCTGGTTGAACGACGGCAAGCGCTTGCTTGCCGCCAGCCAGGCCAGCAGCAGGCCACCAGAAACCGACAGGCGAAACCAGGTCACGGTGATCGGGTCCATCACCTGTAGCACCTGTTTGAGCTTGATCGGCAGGATGCCCCAGAGCAACGCGGTCAACAGCGAAAGGGAAAGGCCATAGACCCAGCGTCCGGAAGAAATGTGCATACCAGCCTCAATTGCCCTGTGGTGGGGGGAGACTGGATTCTACGGGCTGGGTGGCCGGGGCTGACAGGTACAATTGCGGAAAAGATTTCGGTATTTCATTCCCTGAGTTACTGCCAGCCCCGTGCTGTGATCTATCGCCGGCAAGGCCGGCTCCCACAACGATTGCTGTTGCACTTACCAATGTGGGAGCCGGCCTTGCCGGCGATGGGGCGCGCAGCGGCCCCGACACATCATTTCTTGTCCTTCCTGAACGCTGCCTCCAGCGCATCATTGATGGTCCGCAGCACCTTGACCCGGGCCCAACGCTTGTCGTTGGCCTCGACCAGCGTCCAGGGCGCGATCTCGGTACTGGTACGGTCGACCATGTCGCCCACCGCTTCGGCGTACAGCCCCCATTTTTCGCGATTACGCCAGTCTTCTTCAGTGATCTTGAAGCGCTTGAAGGGGATCTGCTCGCGCTCCTTGAAGCGCTCGAGCTGGGTTTGCTCATCGATCGACAACCAGAACTTGACCAGCACCACCCCGGCACTGGTCAGCTGTTCTTCGAAGTCGTTGATCTCGCCATAGGCACGCATCCAGTCAGCCTGACTGCAGAAACCCTCGACCCGTTCGACCAGCACCCGGCCGTACCAGGAGCGATCGAACACGGTGAACTTGCCGCGCGCCGGAACATGCCGCCAGAACCGCCACAGGTACGGTTGCGCACGCTCTTCTTCAGTGGGAGCGGCAATCGGTACGATGCGGTACTGACGTGGGTCCAGCGCCGCGGCCACGCGACGGATGGCGCCGCCCTTGCCCGCGGCATCATTGCCTTCGAACACCGCCACCAGGGCATGACGACGCATGCGTTTGTCACGCAGCAAACCGGCCAGGCGTGCTTGTTCGGTGATCAGCTGCTCCTGGTAGTCGTTCTTGTCCAGGCGCAGGGTCATGTCCAGGCTGCCCAACAGGCTGCGCTGATCAATGCTCTGGCCCAACGGTGCAATATTGGCCTGGTGAACCGGCGCATGCTGGACCTTGAGCGCCGCCTGCAGGCCCTCAAGCAAAATGCGTCCCACCGCCAGGCTGCGGTAATGCGGATCCACCCCTTCAATCACATGCCAGGGCGCGTAATCGCGGCTGGTCTGGCGCAGTACCCGTTCGCCGAAGCGCACGAAACGGTCGTAGGTTTGCGACTGCTGCCAGTCCAGCGGGCTGATACGCCAGCTGTGCAGCGGGTCGTCCTTGAGCGCCTTGAGCCGGGCCTTCATCTGTTTCTTGGACAGATGGAACCAGAACTTGAAAATCAGCGCGCCTTCGTCACAGAGCATCTCTTCCAGGCGCTCGGCGCCGCGAATGGCCTGGTCGAGTACCGCATCCTTGAACTGGCCATGCACCCGGCCTTGCAGCATCTGGCTGTACCAGTTGCCGAAAAACACACCAATCCGCCCCTTGGCCGGCAGTGCGCGCCAGTAGCGCCAGGCCGGTGGCCGGGCAAGCTCCTCGTCGGTCTGCTGGTCGAAGGTGCGCACTTCGATCAAGCGCGGGTCCATCCACTCGTTGAGCAGCTTTACCGTCTCGCCCTTGCCGGCGCCTTCAATGCCATTGATCAGCACAATCACCGGGAAACGCGCCTGCTGCTTGAGCTCGAACTGCGCCTCGAGCAAGGCCTCACGTAGCGCTGGAACTTCAGCGTCATAGGTTTCTTTGTCGATGGCGTGACCAATTTCAGCGGATTCGAACATACCAGGCTCCCTACATGGATAAGCAAGACTAGCGGATCCGGGTAGACTTTGTCCGGGTAAGCTAAAATGCCGCTCTAGACATGCCTGAGCCGACCATGACCGAAGTTACCCACTACGCCCAGATCGACTGGGACGACCAGGGCCGCCCCCACTCACGCCAGTTCGATGACATCTATTTCTCCAAGGACCAGAGCCTGGAAGAAACCCGTCATGTGTTCATCGACCAGAATGACCTGCGCCAGCGCTTCAGCGCGATGCTGCCCGAACAGTGCCTGGTGATCGGTGAAACCGGCTTCGGCACCGGGCTGAACTTTTTCTGTGCCTGGCAGCTGTTCAGCGAATGCGCCGATCCTGACGCCCGCCTGCATTTCGTCAGTGTCGAAAAGTACCCGCTCAGCCACGCCGACCTCAGCCGCGCCCTGGCCCTGTGGCCGGAACTGGCGCCGTTCAGCACTCAACTGATGGCGCAATACGTGGCGGTACATGAAGGTTTCCAGAGCTTTGTCTTCGAGCAGGGCCGGGTACGCCTGACCCTGATGATCGGTGATGTCCTCGAACAATTGCCGCAACTCGACGCCGCCATCGACGCCTGGTTCCTCGACGGTTTCGCCCCGGCGAAGAACCCGCAGATGTGGACTCCGGAGCTGTTCACCCAAATCGGTCGCCTGTCTGCCGCCAATGCCACCCTGGGCACCTTCACCAGCACCGGCTGGGTGCGCCGCGGACTGATCGCCGTGGGCTTCGAGATGAAGCGCATTCCCGGCATCGGCAAGAAATGGGAGGTGTTGCGCGGCGTTTTTCGTGGCACGCCTGAAGCGCTTGCAGCAGCGGCTCCGGCCGCGCCCTGGTTCGCCCGTCCCGCCGCCCTGCCCGGCCCGCGCCAGGCTCTGGTGATCGGCGCCGGCCTGGCCGGTTGCGCCACCGCCGCGAGCCTTGCCGCCCGCGGCTGGCAGGTCAGTGTGCTGGAACGTCATGCGACGCCGGCGGCCGAGGCCTCGGGTAACCCGCAAGGGGTGCTCTACCTCAAGCTTTCGGCCCATGGCACAGCCTTGTCACGGCTGATCCTCAGCGGTTTTGGCTATACCCGACGGCTGCTTGAAACCCTGCAACGCGGCCGTGACTGGGACGGGTGCGGCGTCTTGCAGCTGGCCTTCGATGCCAAGGAAGAACAGCGCCAGGCGCTGCTGGCCAATGCCTTCAACCCGCAGCTGCTGACGGCGCTGGACCGCGAACAGGCGCAAGCACTGGCCGGCGTCACACTGGCCAGTGGCGGTTTGTTCTACCCGGAAGCCGGCTGGGTGCATCCGCCAGCGTTATGCCAGGCGCAACTGCAACACCCGAACATTACCTTGCTGACGCATCATCAGGTGCTGCAGCTGCGCAAGGTCGATGGTCTTTGGCAGGCCTGGGAAAGCGAGAAGTTCCTCGCCAGCGCGCCGCTGGTGGTGCTCGCCACCGCTGCCGAGATCCAGCGTTTCGAGCCCTGCGCGAACCTGCCGCTCAAGCGCATACGCGGGCAGATCACCCGCCTGCCCGCGACCGCGCAAAGCCAGTCACTCAATACCGTGGTCTGCGCCGACGGTTACGTCGCGCCGATGCGTGGCGGCGAACACACCCTGGGCGCCAGTTTCGATTTTCACAGTATCGATCTGACCCCTACCGCCGGTGAGCACATCGGCAACCTGCGCCTGCTCGAAGAGATCTCCAGCGACCTCGCCGAGCGCCTCGATACCCACCGCATCGACCCGCACACCCTGGAGGGGCGGGCAGCCTTTCGCTGCACCAGTCCCGATTACCTGCCCATCGTCGGCCCGCTCGCCGATCAACAGGCATTCAATCAGCACTACGCAGTACTGGCCAAGGACGCCCGCCAGGTGCCCGACACGCCCTGCCCCTGGCTTGAAGGCCTGTACATCAATAGCGGCCATGGCTCACGCGGGTTGATCACTGCGCCGTTGTCGGGCGAATTGATCGCCGCCTGGGTCGACAACGCACCGCTGCCGGTTCCGCGCAGTGTCGCTGAAGCCTGTCACCCGAATCGCTTCATGTTGCGCGAGCTGATTCGTGGCAAGGGCAAACAAGGCTAAACGCTTATAACCGATCGATCTAAAACTCTCGCTATCCGCACCGGTCAGTTTCAATGTGCCCGGGTTCGGGCACCTTCCCCAACGGCAAAACCGGTAAGGACTTATGTGCGGATTAGCTGGAGAGTTTCGTTTCACCCCTGTTGCTCACCCACCACGCCCGGCGGACCTCGCTGCGGTTGAGCGGATCACCCACCACCTGGCCCCTCGTGGCCCCGACGCCTGGGGCTTTCATAGCCAGGGCCCGATTGCCCTGGGCCATCGCCGGCTGAAAATCATGGACCTGTCCGACGGTTCGGCGCAGCCGATGGTCGATAATCAGCTGGGCCTGTCGCTGGCCTTTAACGGCGCCATCTACAACTTCCCGGAACTGCGCAGCGAGCTGGAAAACCTGGGCTATGCCTTCTACTCCGGCGGCGACACCGAAGTGCTGCTCAAGGGCTACCACGCCTGGGGCGCCGAACTGTTGCCACGCCTGAACGGCATGTTCGCCCTGGCGATCTGGGAGCGTGATAGCCAACAGCTGTTCCTCGCCCGTGACCGCCTTGGGGTGAAGCCGCTGTACCTGTCGCGCAACGGCGAGCGCCTGCGCTTCGCCTCAAGCCTGCCTGCCTTGCTGCAAGGCGGCGACATCAACCCGATGCTCGACCCGGTAGCGCTCAACCACTACCTGAACTTTCACGCCGTGGTACCCGCGCCGCGCACCCTGCTGGCCAATGTCGAGAAGCTGCCGCCGGCCACCTGGATGCGTATCGATGCCCAGGGCCGCGTCGAACAACAGCTGTGGTGGCAACTGCAGTACGGCCCGCGCACCGACGAACAGCATTTGAGCCTGGAAGACTGGCGCGACCGGGTACTCGACAGCACCCGTGAAGCCGTGGCGATTCGTCAACGTGCAGCGGTGGATGTCGGCGTGCTGTTGTCCGGCGGCGTCGACTCCAGTTTGCTGGTCGGCCTGCTACGTGAAGTGGGCGTCGACGACCTCTCGACCTTCTCCATCGGCTTCGAGGATGCCGGTGGCGAGCGCGGTGATGAATTCCAGTATTCCGATCTGATCGCCCGTCACTATGGCACCCGTCATCATCAACTACGTATTGATGAGCGGGAAATCATCGAGCAACTGCCCGCGGCGTTTCGTGCCATGAGCGAGCCGATGGTCAGCCACGACTGCATCGCCTTCTACCTGCTATCGCGGGAAGTCGCCAAGCACTGCAAGGTGGTGCAAAGCGGCCAGGGCGCAGACGAACTGTTCGCCGGTTATCACTGGTACCCCCAGGTCGAAGGCGCGCAGCAGCCCTATGGCGCTTATCGCGAGGCCTTCTTCGACCGCAGTTTCGAAGACTACGCCGCCACCGTGCAGCAACCATGGCGACTCGATCACGACGCTGCCGGTGATTTTGTCCGCAAGCATTTTGCCCAGCCTGGTGCCAGCGACGCAGTGGACAAAGCCCTGCGCCTGGACAGCACGGTGATGCTGGTCGATGACCCGGTCAAACGGGTCGACAACATGACCATGGCCTGGGGTCTGGAGGCGCGCACGCCGTTTCTCGACTACCGCCTGGTGGAGCTGTCGGCACGCATTCCGGCACGCTTCAAGCTGCCTGACGGCGGCAAGCAGGTACTCAAGGAAGCGGCACGCCTGGTGATTCCCGGCGAAGTCATCGACCGCAAGAAAGGTTACTTCCCGGTGCCCGGTCTCAAGCACCTGCAAGGCGCCACCCTCGACTGGGTACGGGAACTGTTGCTGGACCCGAGCCAGGACCGCGGCCTGTTCGAACCGGCCGCCCTTGACCGCCTGCTCAGTGACCCACACGGCCAGCTGACGCCGCTGCGCGGCTCGAAGCTCTGGCAACTGGCAGCCTTGAACCTGTGGCTCAGCGAACAAGGAATCTGACCGATGAAAGCCCACCCATCACCTTATGGCCAGCGTCTGCTGCGCGGCCAGGTGCCATCCTACGCTCGTTTGCAGGCGCAACTGGCTGGCGATGGCAGCGAGCCCCACGACCAGCCGCGCGCATTGCATTGCGGCTGGGGGCGTCTGCTGATCGGCCACACTTACCCGGATCCGGCAAGCCTGGCCAATGCCTTGCAAGATGAAAACCCCGGCGAGCGCGATATCGCCCTGTATGTCGCGGCCCCTCAGCAGGTGCTGGCCCAGGCTCCGCAACAGCTGTTCCTCGACCCCTCCGACACCTTGCGCCTGTGGTTCACCGACTACCGCCCGGCGCAGCGCGTGTTTCGCGGCTTTCGCATCCGCCGCGCGCAGAGCGACAGCGACTGGCAGGCGATCAACGCTCTGTACCTGGCCCGTGGCATGCTCGCCATCGACCCGGCGTTGCTGACGCCGCGCCACCTCGGTGGCCCGATGTTCTGGCTGGCAGAGGACGAAGACAGTGGCGCGGTCATCGGCAGCGTCATGGGCCTCAATCATCACAAGGCCTTCGCCGACCCTGAACATGGCAGCAGTCTCTGGTGCCTGGCGGTCGATCCGCAGTGCACCCGGCCCGGGGTCGGCGAGGTGCTGGTGCGTCATTTGATCGAACACTTCATGAGCCGCGGCCTGAGCTGCCTCGACCTCTCGGTGCTGCACGACAACCGCCAGGCCAAGCGGCTGTACGCCAAGCTGGGATTTCGCACCCTGCCGACTTTCGCGATCAAGCGCAAAAACGCCATCAACCAGCCGTTGTTCCTCGGCCCGAGCCCCGAGACCGGGCTCAATCCCTATGCCCGGATCATTGTCGAAGAAGCCTATCGGCGTGGCATCGACGTGCAGGTGGATGATGCCGACGCCGGCCTGTTCACCCTCAGCCTCGGCGGCCGGCGGGTACGCTGCCGCGAATCGTTGAGTGACCTTACCAGCGCCGTGAGCATGACCCTGTGCCAGGACAAGAGCCTGACCCACAAGGTGCTGAAGGACGCCGGCCTGCAGTTGCCGGCACAACAACTGGCCGGCAATGCCGATGACAACCTGGCCTTTCTCGAGGACCACGGTGCAATAGTGGTCAAGCCGCTGGACGGTGAACAAGGCCAGGGCGTGGCGGTAAACCTGACCAGCCTGGAAGAAGTCAACCAGGCGATAGAGAACGCCCGGCGCTTCGATAGCCGGGTACTGCTGGAAAGCTTCCACGATGGGCTGGACCTGCGCATCGTGGTCATTGGCTTTGAGGTGGTGGCCGCTGCCATTCGCCATCCGGCGCAGATTGTCGGCGACGGCCGGCATGCCGTTGGTGCACTGATCGAAGCACAAAGCCGCCGACGCCAGGCTGTCACCGCCGGCGAAAGCCGCATTCCACTGGATGATGAAACCCGGCGTACCCTGCACGCGGCGGGCGTCGATTACGACACGGTACTGCCTGCCGGTCAGCGCCTGGCCGTGCGCCGCACTGCCAACCTGCACACCGGCGGCTGCCTGGAAGATGTCACTGAACGCTTGCACCCGGCCCTGACCGAGGCGGCGATCCGCGCTGCCCGCGCCCTGGATATCCCGGTGGTCGGCCTCGACCTGATGGTCTGTGCAGCCGACCAGCCCGAGCATGTGTTCATCGAGGCCAACGAACGTGTCGGGCTGGCCAACCACGAACCACAACCCACTGCCGAGCGTTTCGTCGATCTGCTGTTTCCCCACAGCCGCTCGACGCTTTGAGCACAGGAGGACGCATGTCTGCACCACTCCCGGAACCTGACCTCAACTACTTACAGAAAGTCTTGCTGGAGATGCTCGCCATTCCCAGCCCGACCGGTTTTACCGACACCATCGTGCGCTATGTCGCCGAGCGCCTGGAAGAACTTGGCATCCCCTTCGAACTGACCCGCCGCGGCACCATCCGCGCCACCCTCAAGGGCCGCAAAAGTTCACCCGACCGCGCCGTTTCCGCGCACCTGGACACCATCGGAGCCAGTGTGCGCGCCCTCCAGGACAACGGTCGTCTGGCCCTCGCACCGGTGGGCTGCTGGTCCAGCCGCTTTGCCGAGGGTAGCCGGGTCAGTGTGTTCACCGACAACGGTGTGTTGCGCGGTAGCGTCCTGCCGTTGATGGCCAGCGGGCACGCCTTCAATACCGCCATCGACCAGTTGCCGGTCAGTTGGGAACACATCGAGCTGCGTCTGGATGCCTACTGCGCGACCCGCGCCGACTGCCAGACCCTGGGGGTCGATATCGGTGATTTCGTCGCCTTCGATCCGCTGCCGGAATTTACCGAAAGCGGCCATATCAGCGCCCGTCACCTGGACGACAAGGCCGGGGTCGCGGCGTTGCTGGCCTCGCTCAAGGCCGTGGTCGACAGTGGCGCACAGCCATTGATCGACTGCCATCCGCTGTTCACCATCACCGAAGAAACCGGCTCCGGTGCCGCTGCGGCGCTGCCTTGGGATGTCAGCGAGTTCGTCGGCATCGACATCGCCCCGGTCGCGCCCGGCCAGCACTCCAGCGAGCATGCGGTCAGCGTGGCCATGCAGGACTCGGCCGGTCCATACGACTATCACCTGTCGCGTCACTTGCTGAAACTGGCCCGCGAGCATGAACTGCCCGCGCGCCGTGACCTGTTTCGCTACTACTTCAGCGATGCCCACTCGGCAATCACCGCCGGCCACGACATTCGCACCGCACTGCTGGCCTTTGGTTGCGATGCCACCCATGGCTATGAGCGTACCCATATCGACAGTCTGGCGGCACTCAGTCGTCTGCTGACCGCCTACCTGCTCAGCCCGCCGGTATTTGCCAGCGATTCGCAAGCGACCGGCAGCTCCCTGGAAAGCTTCAGCCATCAGCTGGAGCATGACACGCAGATGGAGAGCGATACCCGGGTACCTGCGGTCGACAGCCTGATCGGCAACAAGCACTAGGCCTACACAGTCAGAACAGGTTTCGCGTAGCATAGGTGCACACTTCGCCAAACCTGTACTGATTGATGCTGATTCCTTACGAGCAACTGGAAGCCGAAACCCTCACCCGCCTGATCGAGGATTTCGTCACCCGCGACGGCACCGACAACGGTGACGACACCCCGCTGGAAACCCGCGTGCTACGCGTGCGCCAGGCCTTGGCGAAAAAGCAGGCGTTCATTCTGTTCGACCTCGAAAGCCAGCAATGCCAACTGCTGGCCAAGCACGACGTTCCGAAAGAACTGTTCGACTGATCAGCCCGCATCCTTGGCCAACTGCTCGACGATGCGCCGATAGATTTCTGCCCGGTGCACTTCGATTTCGCGAGGTGCGCTGATGCCAAAGCGCACCACATTGCCCTCCACCGAGAGCACCTTGACCTTGATGTGCTCATCAATGGCAATGACTTCGCCTACTTCGCGTCCGATTACCAACATGCTCCGATCCTCCACAACGCTGAGAATCCGGAGACTGCACGGGGTGTCAGAGCGCAGCAATGCTCCGCCAGCCAAATAGACCGATCCCACTAAAGCCGACGAATTTGCCTACAGATTTTCGTCGTTTTCACATGCTCAGGCGCTCTGCAAGCGCGGCCCCAAGACAATGATGCTGGCCCCCAGCACACAGAGCAGCGCGCCGATCCAGTCGCTGCCCAGCGGTCGCGCCCGTTCGATCAGTGCCAGCCACAGCAACGAGGTGACGATGTAGATGCCACCATAGGCGGCATAGGCGCGCCCGGCATAGGCAGCCTCGACACGGGTCAGGATCAGCGCGAACAGGGTCAGACTGAGCAGCGCCGGGGCAATCCACCAGCCGCTCTTGCCCAGCCGCAACCACATGTAAAAGGCGTAACAACCGGCGATCTCGAAGACCGCCGCGAGGAAAAACCACAGGTAATTGATCACGCCAGGGAGCCCGTTCTACATGAAAAGGGGCCTAGGATAGCGGATCTGTGGGCAGTGCAAACCAGCTTAAGCCTGCGCCGGTTTCGCCTTGGCCCGCATTTTCTCGGCCATGCTGGCCATCTCGTCGTAGATCAGCTGCGGGTTGCGTTGCTTGAGCTGCCAGGCTTCACGGCCCTGCTCGTGGGGCAGGATCAGGAACTGGCCCTCTGCGACCTGCTGGTAGATATAACCGGCAATATCGGCGGCGCTGATCGGCGAGCTTTCCAGCAGCTTGCCGACCTGGGCTTTCATCGCCGGCGTCGGGCCACGGAACGAGTCCAGCAGGTTGGTCTGGAAGAACGATGGGCACACCACGTGCACCGCCACTTGCTGTTGGCGCAATTCGATCAACAGGCTTTCCGAGAGAGCCAGGACACCCGCCTTGGCGACATTGTAATTGCTCATCGCCGGCCCCTGCATCAAGGCCGCCATCGAAGCGATGTTGATGATCCGCCCCTTGCTGCGTTCAAGCATCGGCAGGAACGCCTTGCAGCCCTTGACCACGCCCATCAGGTTGATCGACAACTGCCACTCCCAGTCTTCCAGCGACAGTTCACCAAAGAAACCGCCAGAGGCCACACCGGCATTGTTGACGATCACATCGATGCCGCCGAACTTCTCTTCGCAGGCCTGGGCCAGGGCGGTCAGCTGGCTGTAGTCGCGCACGTCGCAACGCTGCGCAAAACCCTCGCCGCCAGCCTCGCGCACCAGCGTCAGGGTTTCGCGCAGGCCTGCCTCGTTGACGTCAGCCAGGGCCAGGCGCCAGCCCTCGCGCGCCCAGCGCAGGGCGATCTCGCGGCCCAGACCCGAGCCGGCTCCGGTAATCATGATGCGGTTGTGCATGGTGGCACGCCTTGTTCTGCCAGTGGATATGAACGGCAGAATAGCCGAGCCGGGTACCGTCACGAGCACCGATCAGGGTGCTGAATGGGCAGGCATGCAGCAATGAACAGCTCACCAAAGCGATGAAATTGAATCTTTGCGGCACTGCATTGGTCGCAACTGTAAGCGGCCAGCATTGAGGCCCTTATCCTCGAACCACTGAAGGATTCAACCATGACCACGATCCTCATCATCATTCTGATCCTGCTGCTGGTCGGTGGCTTACCGGTCTTTCCTCACTCGCGCAGCTGGGGCTACGGCCCGTCCGGCATTATCGGCGTGGTACTGGTGGTCCTGCTGGTGTTGCTCCTGCTAGGGATGATATGAATCCGGCGGATCGGTTGCGATCCGCTCGGCCAGCTGCGTTTCCAGGCGTTGCAAGGCTACCCGCAACGCCTGGACATCGCGGCGCAGGTGCGCGGCCTGCAGTGGTCTGGATTCGCAGGTGAGCTCCACTTGCTGACAAGCCCTGATCACGCCTTCGGCACGGGCAATCCTCGCGCCCCCCTTGATCCGGTGCGCCAGCTGCGCAAGTGCCGGTGGATCATTGACCAGTGCTTCCAGGCGCCGCAGGTCTTGCTGGTTGCTGCTGCGCAAATCGGCAAGCAGCGCCTTGAACGCTGCCTGGTCACTGCCGACCAGCCGCAGAAGATGGCGCAGATCCAGGAGCTGCATAGCGTCCTGGGGCGTAGTTTCAGGCTGGTACAGCGCCAGCGCCCGCACCAGCTCATCCAGCCCGAGCGGCTTGAACAGGCAGTCGTCCATGCCGACCGCACGGCAGCGCTGACGTTCGCTCTCCAGCGCATTGGCGGTCAGGCCGATGAGCCGGCACGCCGGCCTGCGGTTGCGTCGCTCATGCAAGCGGATCGCCCGGGCCAGGGCATGGCCGTTCAGGCGCGGCATGTTGCAGTCACTGATCACCACGTCAATGTGCTCCTTGAGCCACAGCCGCAAGGCCTGGGCACCGTCTTCGGCGACCCGTGCCTGGTGCCCCAGATACTCCAGCTGCTGCGCCAGCAACAGGCGATTGGGCGGGTAATCATCGACCACCAGCACCCGCAGGCGCACACCCGCCGTAGCCACTTGTGCGGCTGGCAGCGCCTGTCCCTGGTGTCCGGCGGGCGGGCGCGCGAGGTCAAGCAGGATCTCCACCCGTGTGCCCTGTCCCAGCACGCTGTGCAATGCCATCCGCCCGCCCATCATCTCGCACAGGCTGCGGCTGATGCCCAGGCCCAGCCCGGTGCTGCAGCGCGGCGACTGACGCTGGTTACTGGCCTGGCGAAACGGCTGGCCAAGCCCGGCCAGCTCGGCCTCGGCGATGCCGATGCCGGTGTCCTCGACCTGTAGCTCGACGGCCAATCGCTCGCCCACCGCCTGCGCGTGCAGACTGACGCGAACTTGGCCCTGGGGGGTGAACTTGATGGCATTGCTCAGCAGATTGGCCAGCACCTGCTTGAAGCGCACAGGGTCGAGCATCACCTCGGCATCCACCGCGCCTTCAGCCTCTAGACGCAGCGCCAGGCCTTTGCTGCGCGCCTGCTGCTCGAACAGCTGCACCACCCGCGCCACTTGCTCGCGCAAACGCACCCGCTGCGGTGCCAGCTGCAACTGCCCGGCCTCGATGCGAGTGATGTCGAGCACATCGCCGATCAACTCCAGCAGGCCGCCCGCCGCATCGGCCGCCACCTCGATCGCCAGGCGATCGAGCACGCCCTGCTCGGCCTTGCGCTGAGCCAGTTCAAGCATGCCCAGCACGGCATGCAAGGGGGTGCGGATCTCGTGGCTCATGGTGGTGAGAAACTGCGTCTTGGCCTGGTTGGCCGCATCGGCCTCAGCCTTGGTGCGCCGCAACTCGACCTGCAGACGGCGCAGGTAGCGGATCCACAGTGAGGCCAGAAGCAGCAGAGCCAGCACCACAGCGAACCCCAGCAGGATCCGCTGGCGGTAGCGCTGCCAGTCGCCATCGGCAACGATCAGCGGATTGCGCCAGCGCCGCATCAGCACATCGGTCTCACGCGGCGTGAGGCTGAGCAGGGCCTTGTTGAGGATCGACTGCAGCTCGGTCGCTCCACGGTTGCTGGCCAGGGCAAAGTGCGCCGGTGGCAGGGCCAGGCTGGCACTGACCTGCAAACGCCCAGGGTACCAGCGGGCGATCAGCGGGCGGGCGGCGTCGAGGCTCAACACGGTGGCTGCCGCCTCACCGCGGGCCACCGCCTTGAGGGCGGCCACCGGGCCAGCCACGGGCAATTGCCGGATCTGTGGATAGCGCTGGCGCACAAGCTCGGCCAGGGCACTGCCGTTGACCAGCGCCAGCGTGCGGCCCTGCAACTGCTCCAGGCTGGTCGGCGCCTGAGCTTCATCGCGGCTGACCAGCACTCTCGAGGCGCTGAGGTAAGCACGGCTGAACACCAACTGCTGCTCACGCAGCGGGCTGTGAGGCAGGCCGGCGATCACCTGCGCCTTGCCCTGATGCAGTTGCGCGATCATCCGCTCGACACTGCCACCGGCCCGCACCTCGAACTGCAGGCCGGTGCGCCGGGCGATCAATTGCAGGATATCCAGGCTCAACCCGCGCAACTGACCCTTGCCATCGCGAAAGCTCAGCGGCAGCAACTGTTCGTCGACCAGCACTGTTACCGTCGGATTGTTGCGCAGCCAGCGTTGCTCGGCGGCACTGAACTGCATCGGCTCGGGCTTGTGCCCGGTGCCGGCCAGCGGGCTCCAGCGCTCGCCGATCCGCGCCTTTTGGCGCTCGCTGAGGCTGGCCAGCGCCGCGTTCACCAGGCGTGGCAGCGGCCCGCCGTCCTCGAGCATGGCAAAGCCTATGCCTTGGCTTGGCAAGGCGGCATCGATCTCCTCGACAGCCGCCAACTGGCTGCGGCCCAGCACGTAGCGACTGCCCAGGGCATTGCCGAGAAAGACATCGGCGTGGCCAAGCGACACGGCAGCCAGGGCGCTGAAGCGCGACGGATGCAGTTGCAGGCGGGCCAGCGGGAACTGCTCGCGCAGCTGCTCAGGGGAACGGTAGCCTTCGACCATCGCCAGCCTGAATTCGTCCCCGCGCCCGATACGCGTGCCCCCTTCCTCCTGGGTAATCAACAACGGACGATCTTCGGCGTAGGCTCGCGACAGGTGCAAACCCGCTTCCAGCGCCTGTTGTGCCGACACCGAGCCGAGCAAGTCGATCGCCCCCTTGCGCAAGGCCGCTACCGCCTCGGCGAAAGAGGCGTAGGCATGCACCTCGACCTGCAGGTGCAATTGATCTGCGATCAGCCCGGCATAGTCGGCCGTCAGGCCCTCGAACACCTGGCCGGTGCCGAGGATGTCGAACGGCGGGTTGTCCCGCTCGATCACCCCCAGGCGCAGTTGCCGCCGCTCCCACAACCAGCGCAGTTCGGCGCCGTCCGGCTCCGGCCGCGGGCTGTCGAGCGTAGCCCGTGAGTGCAGGGTCGGCGCAGCCTGGCCTGGCGCCGGCACCAGGCCGCACAACAGTGCCAGCAGCAGGACACGCGTCAACACGAGCCGACGCGGCTTATATGAGCAGGTTGCGGCGAGCGAGGTCAGCCAGGTCGATCAACGAACTTACCCTGAGTTTTTCCAGCAGGCGGCTCTTGTAGGTGCTGATGGTCTTGTTGCTCAGCAACATGATTTCGCCGATGGCTTTATTGCTCAGGCCGCGTGCCAGGTGCTGCAGGACCATCAGCTCGCGGTCGCTGAGACGGGCGATGCAATGCGCCTCGCTGGCGCGCAGGTCCTGGTGATGCACCGAACTCAGGGCCACCTCGGGAAAGTAGGTGTAGCCGGACATCACCGCATGCACCGCCTTGCACAGCTCGCCGAGGTCGTCGGTTTTCGACACGTAGCCCACGGCACCGGCCTGCATGCAGCGCAGCGAATAGGCTTCGGCCAGTTGTGAAGTCAGCACCAGGGCCTTGGCCGGACGCGGCATGGCCCTGATCCTGGCGATCACCTCAAGGCCGTCCAGCCCGGGCATGGCGATGTCGAGGATGATCAGGTCCGGCGCCAGCTCCCGCGCCAGACGCAACGCATCGATGCCGTTGGCGGCCTGGCCGACCACCTCCAGCTGCTCCTGGCGCAGCAGCATGCAGACCGTGGAACGGATGAAGGGGTGGTCGTCGACCACCAGGGTTCTATACATGGCTGGCCTCGTCTGGACTAGAGCTCGGCATCGAACACCACCGTGACCTGGCCGGTGTAGGTGCTGCCGGCGTGGGCGAGCATGCTGGGGACGTCCGCGCGGCCGACGGCGAAATGCAGTTGGCCGGGGCGGTTGAGGGTCGGCATCAGCGACTCGAACTGCAGCGCCGCCGCGCGCCCGGTGGGCAGCGGCAGATGCTCGACCGGGCGGCCCTGATACTGAATACCACCCGGCAGGCTCAAGGCCACCTCGACCGGGACCTGATGCGCGTTGTCATTGACGATGCCGCAGCGCACATCCGCCGTGTGCTGGCATAGCTTGTAAACCTTGAACGGGCCGGTCGACCACAGCCGGAACGGCAGGTCGCGATACAGCCGTGTTGGTGCCTTGCCGCCCGCCAGCCAGGCACTCCAGCCGCCTTTAGGCTCAAGTACGGCACGGTCCGAGCCGGGGGGAAATTCGAAGAGGAAGGCATGGCGCACATCCAGCACGAAATTGACCGTTAGAGTATCGCCGCTGAGCTGGCTGACATCGTTGCCAAAGTCGAAATCGCCGCCTGGGCCAATGGTATAGGTGAGGCTACCGCGGTAAGTGCCGGCGCGCAGGCGATACGGAGGCGGTACGTCCAGGTTGTAGGCAACACTTGTATCCTGAACGATGGCATCGGTTACTAAACCATTGGCTGCAAATCTGTTGTAACTCCAACAGCCTTGTGGCGCTTGCGGATTGGTTACCCTCCACAAATAGGTAACCTTCGAGAGCGTGTTATCTGAGACGTAGCCAATACCACTGCATCCCCCGTTCAGCGACCTGTTGTAGAGAGGATGGGAAAAGGCGAGCGAGCCCTTGGTGATCACCACAGACTGACTCAGCGCCATCCACTCGAAGGTCATCCGCCGCGCCTCCCCCGTCTCGTCATGGTAGACATCCACATCCCGGCGGCTGGGCAATTTAATGAAATAGTGATCCCTCGGGTCGGCTGCGCCTTTGGTGGTTTTCTTGACGTAGGTAATGGGCAATTCTACGGTCGTCATGGTTCTGCACGTGGCTACCCAGTACTTGCAAAGACCGCCTGGCGGTGTGGTGTTATCGAACCGTCCCGAGCCGCCGCCCAGGTACTCGGCGGAAATCGTTACATCGAGTGCCTGCACAGCGCCTGTGGCAAGGGCCAGCGACAGCCCCAAAGCCAAGCGGACGCTACGTCGCACCATGCGTATCCCATCAAGCGCGCTCATCCTTCCACCACCATATCCTTGCGCTCGCCGCCTTCATGCAGCTCGAACTGATGCACCTTGCCCACCTGCCCCTCGAACTGCCGAGTACGCCCTGGCAACAGATGGTGCTTGGTCGCTGGCTCACAGCCCTGGGCCGGCGCCTGACACTGACGGAAATGGTCGAGCACCACGGTGCTATTGCCTTCGTTGACCACCGTCAGCTGGCCACCCTGGCGGCGCACCGGAGTCTGGAAGCGGCTCTCGGCGGGCCGCACGAACAACAAGGTGCCATAGCCCGCGAGCAAGTTGACCCCGGCCTTGAGGCTGTCGCGGTACTGCTCGGCTTCCTGCTCGTTGACGGCAAAGCCATCGCCGGTTTCCGGCAGCACCGGCATAAAGCGCACGCGAAAGTAGCGCTCGCTGTCACGCGGGCCGCGATACAGCAGGCGCACCGCCTGCATGCCCTGGGCCGGGACGATCAGGCGCGCCGGGCTGGCAATCAGGCCACGCTGCTCCAGAGGCAGGCCGTCGGTATCGACTTCGCGGGCCACGCCGTTGGCGTCGTAGACCAGCTCGGCGACGCTGACCTTGACAAAGGCCGTACTGTTACCGCCGTTGCGCACCCGTTTGAGCAGGGTGCTTTTGCCGCCGTCCAGGTAGTCATGCAACGCGCCGACATTGAGTTCCGGCGCCGCATGCAGGGCCAGTGGAGCGGTCAGTAACGCCAGGGCAATCAGGCGAAGGATGTTCATCTTGTCAGTCTCCTTACAGACACAACGAGAGTAGTGACACGGCGCGGTCTGTGGCTATGCCTGCAGTCGCGGGACTTTTCCTAAAACAGAAGAGGATTTTTCCTAAGTTTTTTTTGCCGCTGCCGGGCTCAGCCTCGACCTTTGGCCAGGTCCCCCTCTGCCCTTGCCAGGCTGTTTGCATTGCAAATCTGGTCCCCGGCCAGCAGCACGTCGTCCTCGCGTTCGAGCCGCTGCGGGTCCAGCGCCAGCAGGCAGACCGGCGCACCTTGCTGGCGGATCTCCAGGGTCGGCGTCGACTCGCTCATCTCCACCGCGAAAAAGCCATCGGCTTCGCTGACCGTGCGGCTGGCGTGGTTGATCACCTGGGCACCGCGCATGGGCCGGCCCTGGCTGTCAAACAGGCGGCCGATCACGGTCACCGTGCGCAACACGCGCAGCTGGCGGTACTCGATGCCGCCGCGGTTGAGGTGGTAATCCACGCTGGACGGCTGGATCACCGCCGCAGTGGCCTCGCTGCCGTCGAAATCGAACTGCACGTGACCGGCCTTGTAGGCGCCAACGGGGATGACATTGCGCCCTGGGTGCAAGGTCGCAGAGCTGCCACCGGTGCTGTCGGCACGTAGCTTGAGGTCGTCCAGGTCGGTCTCGACGTCGACGATCAGCCCGGCCTGGTGCGGCAGGTACTGACCACTCACCGCTGCCTTGCCAGCCCCCACCGCAAGCAGGCTTTCAAGGTTCACCCCGCCGTTGAACGCGCCGTTGTAGGACGAGCGCTGCACATAGGCATCGCCATGCAGCACCTGGCTTTCGAACTGGGTGTCGCCGCCCAGGCCGACGCCATAGCGGTCGGCACTGGCGCTCATGCCGACGTTGCGCAGCGGCCCGAGGTCGACATCCTGCTGGTAGGCCAGCGAGGCGTTGAGGTCGCGCCCGCCGTCACGCGAGGTGCGGCTGCCGAGACTGGCCGAGAGCCGGCGCCCGCTGCCGCCGCCGAGGCTCATGCTCATACTCAGGTTGACCCCACGACTGCGCGCGTCGCCGGTGCCAGCGGTGCCCGGGCGGTCGAACAGCGACAGGCGCCAGTTAGCGTCCGAGCCGAGCAGGCGGCCGTAGTACGACCAACCCAGGTCGATGCCCGTGCCCTCGCTGGCGCCGCTGCTGTGCGACAGGCGCAAGGACGCGCTGTTGCGCGGGTCGAGACGGTGATTGAGCGACAGCGATGACTGGCTCAGGCGCTGTTGGAACGACGTATCCTGAGCCGTGCGCGGGGGGGCCAGCCAGGAACGGCTGTGGCTGGCTACCAGCGAGCCGTTGTCGTAACTGTGGATGGCCTGCAGGTCGTAGCCGTTGCCATGGCCCTGAGCCTGGAACAGGTTGGCGTAGAGCTTGAAGCGGTCACGCACGTCCCAGTCCAGCGAGGTGCCGTACTGCATGGCTTCATCAATGCGCTGGGCAGACAGGCCGAGAATCGCCCGGGGGTGCACCAGGTAATTGGCCAGCGCGCCGGCGCTGAGGCTGTCGTCATGGTCGCGGTCCCAGTTGCTCAGCAGGCTGCTCTGGCGGCCAAAGAACAGGTTGTAGCGCCACGGTGCATCGGTACTGCGCCAGTTGCTGGGCTTGTAGATGAAGGCCTGGCTGCGCGAAGTCACCTGGCTGTCCTCGACCAGGCGGATCTCGACTTCATAGATGCCGCCGGGCAGCACCGTGGTATCCAGGGTCTGCAGACCCGGCTGCACCGCCTGGCTGTTGATCAGCACGCCATTGCGGTAGATCTCGGCCACGGCCGGGCGATCGGGGGTGACGTAGATCGGCGTGGCGCTGGGCGCGCCGCTGTCGACCATCAGGCTGTCGCTGCTGCCGAACATCACGCCCAGGGTGGTGTCGGCGCTCGCTCCCATCAATCGCGGCTGACGGGTCAGTCCCTGGGCGCTGGGAGTGAAGTAGCCGAGACGGTAGAAATGTTCTTCGACCAGGCGCTCGGTGTACAGCTGGTCAAGGTGGTAACGGGTGTCTTGCTGGCTGTCGCTGCCACGGTCGAGCTGGCCGTCGGCCAGGGTCGTCCAGTTGCCCAGGCTGCCTTGGCCTTGCAGGGCGTAGCGGCCACTGGTGCCGCGTTCGTCGCTGACCAGGTTGAGCTGGTTGCGCAGCAGCAGGCCGTAGCTGCCCTGCTCGGGCAGGCGATGAAAGCGCTCACCCAGGCCACCGGCCTCGGCGCTGTCGGTCAACAGCGACAGCTGTGAATTGACCAGACTGTAGTGCACGGCGCGCAGGCCGTCCGGGCAATCCTGCAGGCAATCGCCCAGTGGCCGCCCGGCGAGCAGGCGTTCGCGCCAGCGGCGGCGCAGGCTTTCAGGCTCGAGGCTTTCCTGGGTCTCGGTGAATTCGAGCAACTGCACGCGCTGATCGCGGCTCAGCACGACCATGGCATCGCCCAGGTAGCGACCGTCCAGGTCGACCCGCACGGCCAGCGGCACGTCGAAAAAATGTGCTTCGAAATCCCGCGGCAGCCCCTCGATCCGTCCCAGGGTGCCTGGCACGGGGTTGGCCAGCACGGGCAGCGCGGCCAGGCAGGCAGCCGCCGACAGCCAACGGCGCAACGAAGCGGTGATGGTGTAATTGTTCAACATGAGCGTCGCTTGCATGGGATACCCACCCTCCCCCGACAAACGCCAGGGGCAAGGGCAGGCAACAACGGATGGGCTAGCGGAGGGTGACGCCTATCAAGGCGCGGTTTCGAAGATCATGCTGACCAGCCCCTGATAGCTGCCGGGTTCATAGCCGGTGCTGGGTGCCGCCTGGGCCTCCACCTGGAAGCCGATGGTCGCGCCGGGCGCGGCCTGGGCAGCGCTGACGACTTCGGCGCTGGTGGTGCTGAGCACGGTATCGCCGACCTTGACGTTCAGGCCGATGTTGTGGGTACCGCTGGCGATGACTGCGGGCGACACCAGGTAGGCGGTGATCGGGCCGACGGTGCTCTTGACCTGCAGTTCCTTGCGGATCGGATCGAGTTTGGCCTGATACGAGTTCCAGGCCATCTCCTGCGGGTCGTTCATCCAGTTGCCGCCTACCGGCTCGACGAAGAAGGCATCGGTCGGCACCTGGGCGGTGACCTGCACCTGTTTCTCGATCGGGTCGATGGCATAGGCCGAAGCTGCGCACAGCACAGTCAGGGGAAGGGCAAGTAACGTACGTTTCACGAATGAATTCTCCTTGAAGGGGTCGATACCTGACCGGTGTTGCCCGGTCAGTGAGGAGAATTATTCGGGGTTGGCTCGCTTCGAAGAGTAAGACCGGTCCGAGCGATCTTCGGAAATTTCCCAGCGACAGCAGAAGGCCATTAGCTGGTGTGATCAACTGGAAAACGATCGCGGGGCAAGCCCGCTCCCACCGGGGTTGCTTGACCGGTGGGAGCGGGCTTGCCCCGCGATTTGTACTCAGTTATCAGTGCGAGACTGCGCCACTGGCCCCCAGACCGGTTTGCGAGCGAACGAACTGCGGGAAGAACAGCGCACGTTCTTTATCAGCTGCCTGGGACTTGTCAGTGATCGAGAAGAACCAGATCCCTGCGAAGGCAATCAGCATCGAGAACAGCGCCGGGTACTCGTACGGGTAGATGGCTTTTTCGTGACCGAGGATCTGTACCCAGATGGTCGGGCCGAGCACCATCAGTGCCACCGCACTGACCAGCCCCATCCAGCCGCCGATCATGGCGCCACGGGTGGTCAGCTTTTTCCAGTACATCGAGAGCAGCAGTACCGGGAAGTTGCAGCTGGCGGCAATCGAGAACGCCAGGCCGACCATGAAGGCGATGTTCTGGCTTTCGAACAGGATACCCAGACCGATTGCCAGTACCGCCAGGGCAATGGTGGTGATCTTCGAGACGCGGATTTCATCCTTCTCGTTGGCTTTGCCTTTCTTGATCACGCTGGCGTACAGGTCGTGGGACACCGCCGAAGCACCGGCCAGGGTCAGGCCGGCCACTACTGCCAGAATGGTCGCGAAGGCTACCGCCGAGATGAAGCCGAGGAACACGCTGCCGCCGACGGCGTCGGCCAGGTGTACCGCAGCCATGTTGTTGCCACCGATCAGGGCGCCAGCGGCGTCCTTGAAGTCAGGGTTGGTGCTGACCAGCAGGATTGCGCCGAAGCCGATGATGAAGGTCAGGATGTAGAAGTAGCCGATGAAACCGGTCGCATACAGCACGCTCTTGCGGGCTTCTTTGGCGTCGCTGACGGTGAAGAAGCGCATCAGGATGTGCGGCAGGCCAGCGGTACCGAACATCAGCGCCAGGCCCAGGGAGAAGGCCGAGATCGGGTCTTTGACCAGACCGCCCGGGCTCATGATCGCTTCACCTTTAGGGTGAACATCGATGGCCTGGGAGAACAGTGCGTTGAAGTCGAAGTTGACGTGTTTCATCACCATCAGCGCCATGAAGCTGGCACCGGAGAGCAGCAGCACGGCCTTGATGATCTGTACCCAGGTGGTCGCCAGCATGCCGCCGAACAGCACGTACAGGCACATCAGGATACCGACCAGGATCACCGCGACGTGGTAGTCCAGACCGAACAGCAGCTGGATCAGCTTACCGGCGCCGACCATTTGCGCGATCAGGTAGAACGCCACCACCACCAAGGAGCCGGAGGCCGACAGGGTGCGGATTTCTTTCTGCCCGAGACGGTACGAGGCAACGTCGGCAAAGGTGTATTTACCCAGGTTGCGCAGGCGTTCGGCGATCAGGAACAGAATGATCGGCCAGCCGACCAGGAAGCCGATCGAGTAGATCAGGCCGTCGTAGCCGGAGGTGAACACCAGGGCGGAAATACCCAGGAAGGAAGCTGCCGACATGTAGTCACCGGCAATCGCCAGACCGTTCTGGAAACCGGTGATACGCCCGCCGGCGGCATAGTAGTCGGAGGCGGAATTGTTACGTTTGGACGCCCAGTAGGTGATGCACAGGGTGGCACCGACGAAGGCGACGAACATGAGGATCGCCGCGACGTTCAACGGTTGTTTGTGCACCTCGCCGGTGAGGGCGTCGGCGGCCCACACGGCAGGTGCGAAGATGCCGAAGGCCAGGGTTGCCAGAAGACGCCGGATCATTGCTGTGCCTCCTTGAGAATCGCTTTGTTCATCTCATCGAACTCACCGTTGGCGCGACGCACGTAGATCGCAGTCAGCACGAAAGCCGAAAGGATCAGACCGACACCGAGGGGAATCCCCCAGGTAATCGACGAGTCAGGGCTGAGCCTGGTGCCCAATACATGCGGACCATAGGCGATCAACAGGATGAAAGCGGAGTAGAGACCGAGCATGATCGCCGAGAGAATCCAGGCGAAACGTTCGCGTTTTGACACCAGCTCCTTGAACCGCGGGCTGTTTTGTATCGAGAGATAAATGCTGTCGTTCATTGTTTTTGTCCTCGCAGCACAGATTAGGTAGTACGGACTCCACTTTATGCTGCCTTTGGACGCACTCCAGACGACCTTAGTCTTAGATGCAAAACTGTTTTACCGATTCGGTAACAGCCAGAAACGACAAGGGCCGCAGCACCGTTTCTGGTGCTGCGGCCCTGGAAGGTGCCAGATAGAAGCCTTAGGCCATTATTTAGCGGTCCACTCGGCGACGCGTTCAGGGTGTTTGGCTACCCAGTCCTTGGCTGCGGCCTCGGGTTTTGCGCCCTCTTGAATGGCCAACATGACCTCACCGATTTCGTCCTTGGACTGCCACTGGAACTTCTTCAGGAAGTCCGCCACTTCCGGTGCCTTGCTTGCCAGTTCCTTGCTGCCGATGCTGTTGACGGTTTCTGCCGCGCCATACACGCCTTTGGGGTCTTCAAGGAACTTGAGTTTCCACTTGGCGAACATCCAGTGCGGCACCCAGCCGGTGACGGCGATCGATTGTTGCTTGGCATAGGCGCGGCCCAGTTCCGCGGTCATCGCCGCGCCGGAACTGGCCTGGAGTTTGTAGCCGCTGAGGTCGTAGTCCTTGATGGCCTGATCGGTCTTGAGCATGACCCCGGAGCCGGCGTCGATGCCGACGATCTTGTGTTTGAAGCTGTCGTCGCTCTTGAGGTCGACCAGGGAGTTGGCCTTGACGTAGTCGGGGACGATCAGGCCGATCTTGGCGTCTTTGAAGTTGGGGCCGTAATCGACGACGTTGTCTTTGTTCTTGCTCCAGTAATCGCCATGGGTTACCGGCAACCAGGCCGACATCATCGCGTCGAGCTTGCCGGTCGCCACCCCCTGCCACATGATCCCAGTGGCCACGGCCTGCAGTTTGACGTCGTAGCCGAGCTTCTGCCTGATCACTTCGGCCGCCACGTTGGTAGTCGCCACACTGTCGGACCATCCATCGACGTAGCCGATGCTTACTTCCTTGGCCATCGCCTGCGCAGCGCCGATGGCCATTGCCAGGGCAGTGCCCACCCCCAGGAGTCGTCGCATTTTCATCAAAGCTTCCCCTCGTCACGTCACGGAACCTGCATCATCAACCGCTGATGCCCGCTGACCTGCTCTGGCAACGACCTCCAGGCATCGACAAGCGACATCACCTCGCCAGCCCGCTGTGCAGTTACATGAAGCAACATCCAACCCGGGTAACTTTGCCTGCCGAGGCTTTAGCCCGTGCCATTTGCAGGTACTATTGGCGGCTTTGCTCCCTGACGGTCCGATCCATGTCCCCGACTGCCCGCTTTGCGCTACTGCCCTATCTGTTCGCCTGCCTGCTCGGCCTGTTTGCGCTGGGAGGGCTCTGGTACGGGCTGGGCAAGCCGGTGGTGCTGCCGGATGCGGCCAGTGCCTCGCATAAACTGCAGTGCGCTTCCTACACGCCGTTCGACAAGGACCAGTCGCCGTTCGACCAGCCGTTCCAGTTGCGCCCGGCGCGCATGGACGCCGACCTGGCCCTGCTGGCCCAGCGCTTCGAGTGCATCCGTACCTATTCGATGACCGGGCTGGAGATGATCCCGGAGCTTGCACGCAAGCATGGTTTGAAAGTCATGCTCGGCGCCTGGATCAACGCCAACCCGGTGGATACGCAAAAAGAGGTCAAGGCCCTGATCGCCTCGGCCAACGCCAACCCTGACGTGGTCAAGGCGGTAATCGTCGGCAACGAAACCCTGCTGCGCAAAGAGGTCACCGGCCCGCAGCTGGCGGCGTTGATCAACCAGGTGAAAAGCCAGGTCAGCGTGCCGGTGACCTATGCCGATGTCTGGGAATTCTGGCTGCAGCACCCGGAAATCGCCCCGACCGTGGATTTTCTGACCATTCACCTGCTGCCTTACTGGGAAGATGATCCCAAGAGTATCGACGACGCCCTGGTGCATGTCGGTGAGATCCGTCAGGTGTTCGGCAACCGCTTTGCGCCCAAGGACATCGTCATCGGTGAAACCGGCTGGCCCAGCGAAGGCCGTCAGCGCGAAACCGCCCTGCCCAGCCGGGTCAATGAAGCACGCTTCATTCGCGGCTTTGTCGCCATGGCCGAACAGCACGGCTGGCACTACAACCTGATCGAAGCATTCGACCAGCCGTGGAAGCGCGCCAGTGAAGGCGCGGTCGGCGGTTACTGGGGCTTGTACGACGCCGACCGTGAAGACAAAGGCATTCTTGAAGGGCCAGTCAGCAACCTGGCGCTCTGGCCGCAATGGTTGATTGCCTGTGGTCTGCTGTTTGTTGCCACCCTGGTGCTTGCCGGTCGTGTACGCGGTACGCGGTCTGCCTTGCTGCTGCCGCTGCTGGCTGCCCTGGGTGCCGCGAGCCTGGGCTTGTGGGGCGAGCTGGTGCGGATCAACAGCCGCTTTGCCGGTGAGTGGATCTGGGCGGTGCTGCTGGGCGGATTGAACCTGATCGTCCTGACCCACGGTGCCCTGGCGCTGGCGCAACGTGACGGCTGGCGCGAGCGGGTCTTCGCCTGGCTTGAGGCGCGGGCGGGCTGGTGGTTGCTGGCGGCGGGGTTTGCCGCAGCGGTGAGCATGCTGGCGCTGGTGTTCGATCCGCGTTATCGCAGCTTCCCGAGCGCCGCACTGCTGCTGCCTGCGGTGGTCTACCTGCTGCGTCCGGTACGCGGGCCGCGGGCCGAGATCGGTCTGCTGGCGTTCATCGTCGGCGCCGGTATCGCCCCGCAGCTGTTCCGTGAGGGCCTGAGCAACCAGCAGGCGCTGGTCTGGGCCGGGGTCAGTGTGCTGATGGTGGGGGCATTGTGGCGCAGTTTGCGTGTGCGTACTCAGGCGTAATCAGCGCACCCCATCGCCGGCAACGCCGGCTCCCACAGGTCTGGCATGCACAATTCCATTGTGGGAGCCGGCGTTGCCGGCGATGGCCGCACCAAGGGTTCAGCTAGACCGCCGCACCAGGCGCAACCCGGCCAACACCACGGCAAATACCGCGATACTGGCGCTATACAACACCAGCGCCGGAATCGCGAACACCAGCGCCAGCACGGCCAGACGCCAGCCCGCTCGCGCCGGCAGCAACTGGGCCAGCAATGCCAGGCCCAGCGCGGTCCAGGCAATAACCCTGAAGTGAATCATCAACCCCATTACCGAACGCGCCTGGCATTGCCACACTTGCGCCTGTTCGGCGCAGACACCCACCCACTGTGCGTCTTCCATCAGGACATAACGCACCCCGTAACTGGCCGCCAGCCACAGGGGCAGGAACAGCAACAAGGTGATCAGTGGCAAACGGCGGGACATGGAACGCTCCGGAATCATCGAAATCGGCGCCCAGCATAATCGTCCGAGCTGTCTATGCAAGGCAAAAGCGCCAGCCTCGGCTACTTTGAACAGAAGATAAATGGAACCAATTGTTGCCGCGCTACCGGTGAAAACGGCAACATCAGGAACGAT
Source organism: Pseudomonas sp. GW821-FHT10B02 (assembly GCF_059415665.1). NCBI lineage: Bacteria > Pseudomonadati > Pseudomonadota > Gammaproteobacteria > Pseudomonadales > Pseudomonadaceae > Pseudomonas > Pseudomonas sp. GW821-FHT10B02. The sequence continues at coordinate 138,323 of NZ_JBWKNR010000007.1, forward strand.
AAATGCCGGAACGCCAGGCAACTTTGCCGGGGACACCATGGTCCTAGCCTGCGTAACGCACTTTGCTGCAGCTTTTTTGGGGATCCGTCATGCTTCGATCAATACGCCTCACCGCCCTCTTGGGCGGCCTAATCCTGAGTGCGTCCGCTTCGGCACAAGATATCGACGCCGCCAGTTACGGCTACCCGCTGACCAACCCGTTCGAGGCGACCATCGCCACCACGCCGCCGGACTTGCGCCCGGAGTTGCCCAGCGACGATGACATCACCCAGTCCGACTACAGCCTGAACATGCGCCCGGAACGCGCCTTCACGCTCCCCGACAATTTCTGGGCGGTGAAACAGCTCAAGTACCGTATCGCCAGGCAGGACCACCCGGCACCGCTGATCTTTCTCATCGCCGGTACCGGTGCGCCCTACTCCAGCAGCATCAACGAATACCTCAAAAAGCTGTTCTACAAAGCCGGCTACCATGTAGTGCAACTGTCCTCGCCGACCAGCTTCGACTTCATCACCTCGGCTTCACGCTTCGCCACCCCCGGCGTCAGCAGTGATGATGCAGAAGACCTGTACCGGGTCATGCAGGGCGTGCGTGCGCAACATCCGCGCCTGCCGGTTACCGAGTATTACCTCAGCGGCTACAGCCTCGGCGCCCTGGATGCGGCGTTCGTCAGCCATCTGGACGAAACCCGGCGCAGTTTCAACTTCAAGCGCGTGCTGCTGCTCAACCCGCCGGTCAATCTCTACACCTCGATCACCAACCTCGACAAACTGGTGCAAACCGAGGTCAAGGGCGTCAACAGCAGCACCACGTTCTACGAGCTGGTCCTGAACAAGCTGACCCGCTACTTCCAGCAGAAAGGCTACATCGACCTCAACGACGCCTTGCTCTACGACTTCCAGCAGTCGCGCCAGCACCTGACCAACGAGCAGATGGCCATGGTCATTGGTACCTCGTTCCGTTTCTCGGCCGCCGACATCGCCTTCACCTCCGACCTGGTCAACCGCCGTGGGCTGATCACCCCGCCCAAGTACCCGATCACCGAAAGCAGCAGCCTCACGCCGTTTTTCAAACGGGCACTGCAGTGCGACTTCGATTGCTACATCACCGAGCAGGTCATCCCCATGTGGCGCGCCCGTACCGACGGTGGCAGCCTGCTGCAACTGGTTGACCAGGTCAGCCTGTATGCCCTCAAGGACTACCTGCAACAGAGCCCGAAAGTTGCCGTGATGCACAACGCCGACGATGTGATCCTCGGCCCCGGCGACATCGGCTTTCTGCGCAAAACCTTTGGCGAACGCTTGACCCTTTACCCCCACGGCGGCCATTGCGGCAACCTCAACTACCGCGTCAACAGCGACGCCATGCTGGAGTTTTTCCGTGGTTAAACGCCTACTGATTGCGACTGCACTACTTGCCAGTGGACTGGCCCAGGCCGAAGAACCCGCTCCGCGTGCCAGTGTTGTCGAAGCCGATGGCTTCACCCAGCCACTCAAAGAACTCAAATTCAATCCGGGCCTGGACCAGCGTGAGTTCGAGCGTTCGACGCTCGCCGCACTGAATGTCTACGACCCGCTGGAGTCGATGAACCGGCGGATCTACCACTTCAACTACCGCTTTGACCAATGGGTGTTCCTGCCGGTGGTCGATGGCTACCGCTACATCACCCCGGGTTTTGTCCGTAGTGGCGTGAGCAACTTCTTCAGCAACCTGGGCGATGTCCCCAACCTGCTCAACAGCCTGCTGCAGCTCAAGGGCAAGCGTTCGATGGAAATCACCGCGCGCCTGTTGCTCAACACCACCATTGGCGTCGCCGGCCTGTGGGACCCAGCAAGCAAGATGGGCCTGCCGTACCAGAGCGAGGACTTCGGCCAGACCCTAGGCTTCTATGGCGTGCCGGACGGCCCGTACCTGATGTTGCCGATTCTCGGGCCGTCGAACCTGCGCGATACCGGTGGACTGGCGGTGGACTTCGCCGCCGAGAACCAGATCAACTTCCTCAACGTTGCCGAAGTCAGCAGCAATCATCCGGAAGTGGTGGTGCTGCGGGCGGTCGACAAGCGCTACACCACCCGTTTCCGCTACGGTCAGCTGAACTCACCGTTCGAATACGAGAAGGTCCGCTACGTCTACACCGAAGCGCGCAAGCTGCAGATCGCCGAGTAGTTCGATTCAGCCAGTCACCTGGGGCAAGCCGAGGAAGTTGCACAACTCCCGACGCTTGGCCAGGGCGTCGCGCCGCCCCAGCTCGATCAGTTCACTGCAATAACCGGCTTCGAACAGCAGATAGCTGAGCACCCCGGCACCGCTGGTTTTGGTCGCGCCCGGGCCGCGCAGGAACAGGCGTAAGGCCGCGGGCAGCTCGCGGCGATGGCGGGCGGCGATTTCATCCAGTGGCTGGCTTGGCGCGACCACCAGCACGTCTACCGGTGCCAGGCCCAGGCGCCGACGCTCCAGATGTTCGGGCATCAGGTGGCTGAGATGGTTGAGGCGCTGCAACAACTCGATGTCGTCTTCCAGGCTGTCGATGAAGGTGCTGTTGAGCATATGCCCACCGATCTGCGCCAGGCTCGGTTGCTGGCCACTGAAAATCCGTGGACGTGGCTCGCCCTCGACCGGACGCTGCGGGTTACCGCTGACACCGACCACCAGCACCCGGCTGGCCCCCAGGTGCAGGGCCGGGCTGATCGGTGCCGACTGGCGCACCGCGCCGTCGCCGAAGTACTCCTCGCCCAGCTTGACCGGCGCGAACAGCAGCGGAATGGCTGAGCTGGCCAGCAAGTGCTCGACACTCAAACGGGTGGGCAGACCGATGCGCCGGTGGCGCAACCAGGGATCGATGGCACCGCGGCCTTGATAGAAGGTCACCGCCTGGCCGGACTCATAGCCGAAAGCGGTCACCGCCACGGCATGCAGGTGCTGTTGTTCGAGGGCATGGCCGATGCCGCTCATGTCCAGGTTCTGGTTAAGCAGATGACGCAGCGGCGAACTGTCGAGCAAGGCCACCGGTACCGGCGATCCAAGACCGAGCAAACTGTGACCGACGAAGCGGCTGGCCTGGCGAATCACCCCCGGCCAGTCGCTGCGCAGTACCTGTTGGCTGCGAAAGCCCTGCCAGAAGCTGGTCAGGCGCCGGATCGCATCGGCAAAGTGCGTCGCACCGCTGGCCAGGGTCACGGCGTTGATGGCACCCGCGGAGGTACCGACGATCACCGGAAACGGATTGGCCGCGCCAGGCGGCAGCAGATCGGCAATCCCGGCCAGCACACCGACCTGGTAGGCGGCGCGGGCGCCACCGCCGGAGAGGATCAATCCTGTGATCGGTGCTGACATACTGCCTTCCTGGGAGAATGTGGTGAATTCATCGCGGGGCAAGCCCGCTCCCACAGAGGTGCATAAGCCTGTAGGAGCGGGCTTGCCCCGCGATCGCCTCAACGCCGCTTTTTGTAGAGCTTCGGCGCCCCCGGCGGCCGCGACTTGAAGCGCCGATGCGCCCACAGATACTGCTCCGGGCACTCGCGCAACGCCACTTCAATCCACTGGTTGATGCGCAGGCAATCGGCTTCTTCGGTCTCGCCCGGGAAATCCTCCAGCGGCGGATGAATCACCAGCCGATAGCCGCTGCCGTCCGCCAGGCGCTGCTGGGTGAAGGGAATCACCCGCGCCTTGCCCAGCCGGGCAAACTTGGTGGTCGCGGTGACTGTCGCGGCCTGGATGCCGAACAGCGGCACGAACAGGCTCTGCTTGGCGCCGTAGTCCTGATCCGGTGCGTACCAGATCGCACGGCCGGCGCGCAGCAGCTTGAGCATGCCGCGCACGTCCTCACGCTCTACGGCCAGCGAGTCGAGGTTATGCCGCTCGCGGCCGCGGCGCTGAATGTAGTCGAACACCGGGTTGCCGTGCTCACGGTACATGCCGTCGATGGTGTGCTCCTGACCGAGCAGGGCCGCGCCAATTTCCAGGGTAGTGAAGTGCAATGCCATCAGGATGGCCCCCTGGCCATCACGCTGAGCGGCTTGCAGGTGTTCCAGGCCTTCGATGTGCGCCAGGCGCGCCAAACGGGCCTTTGGCCACCACCAGCTCATGGCCATTTCGAAGAAGGCGATGCCGGTGGAGGCGAAGTTTTCCTTGAGCAGACGCTTCCGCTCGACGGACGGTAGCTCCGGGAAGCACAGTTCCAGGTTGCGCCCCGCAATATAGCGGCGCTCACCGGCTACCCGGTACATCAAGGCCCCGAGCACACGGCCGATCACCAGCAATGCCCGGTATGGCAGCTGCACGATCAGCCACAACAGCCCCAGCCCCAGCCACAGCGGCCAGAAGCGCGGGTGCAGAAAGTAACGACGAAAACGCGGGCGATCCATTAAAGATTCCGGAAAGACGATGGCCGGGCATTCTACAACGGTTCGGCACGGGTTGCGGCTAACCGGCGTTCTCGTTATAAGTCTGGGCACTTTTTCGTAACAAGCCGCCCTATGCAGACCATGAGCCAAACCCAAACGCCAGACCAAGACCCTGTGTTCCAGCTCAAGGGCAGCATGCTCGCCATCACCGTGCTCGAGCTCGCCCGGAACAACCTCGAAGGCCTCGACCGGCAGTTGGCGGCCAAAGTTGCCCAGGCACCGAATTTTTTCAGCAACACGCCGCTGGTGCTGGCCCTGGACAAGCTGCCGGCGGGTGAAGGTCCGATCGATCTGCCCGGGCTGATGCGCGTCTGCCGCCATCACGGCCTGCGCACCCTGGCCATTCGTGCCAGCCGCATCGAAGACATCGCCGCGGCCATCGCCATCGACCTGCCGGTGCTGCCACCGTCCGGCGCGCGCGAGCGGCCGGTCGAACCCGAGCCTGAGGTGAAGAAGCCAGAGCCGCCGCCGGCCCCGGTTCCGCCGCCGGAACCGGCGATCAAACCGACCAGGATCATCACGACGCCAGTACGCGGTGGCCAGCAGATCTACGCCCAGGGTGGCGATCTGGTCGTGGTGTCGTCGGTCAGTCCGGGCGCGGAACTTCTCGCCGATGGCAACATCCATGTGTACGGTGCAATGCGTGGGCGGGCGCTGGCCGGAATCAAGGGCAATACCCGGGCACGCATTTTTTGCCAGCAGCTGACTGCCGAAATGGTCTCGATCGCCGGCCAGTACAAGGTCTCCGAAGACCTGCGCCGTGATCCGTTGTGGGGCACCGGCGTGCAGATCAGCCTGTCTGGTGACGTGTTGAACATCACCCGTCTTTAACGGATACTTGCCGCCATTTTCTGCGCAACTTATTTCGATGTTGCCGTTTTTTGTATTTTTGGGACTCAACGTCCTTTTTCATTAGGGGTGAAACACCTTGGCCAAGATTCTCGTGGTTACATCCGGCAAGGGTGGTGTGGGTAAGACCACCACCAGCGCCGCTATTGGTACCGGCCTCGCACTGCGCGGTCACAAGACGGTCATCGTCGACTTCGACGTCGGCCTGCGTAACCTCGACCTGATCATGGGCTGCGAACGCCGCGTGGTGTACGACTTCGTCAACGTGGTCAACGGCGAAGCCAACCTGCAGCAGGCGCTGATCAAGGACAAACGCCTTGAGAACCTCTTCGTGCTGGCCGCCAGCCAGACCCGTGACAAAGACGCGCTGACCCAGGAAGGCGTGGAAAAGGTCCTGATGCAGCTCAAGGAAGACTTCGAATACGTGGTCTGCGACTCCCCGGCCGGTATCGAGAAAGGTGCCCACCTGGCGATGTACTTCGCCGACGAGGCCATCGTCGTGACCAACCCGGAAGTCTCCTCGGTACGTGACTCGGACCGCATGCTCGGCCTGCTGGCGAGCAAATCGCGCCGCGCCGAACGCAACGAAGACCCGATCAAAGAACACCTGCTGATCACCCGCTACCATCCAGAGCGCGTGAGCCAGGGCGAAATGCTTGGCGTCGAAGACGTCAAGGAAATCCTCTCGGTCGCCCTGCTGGGCGTGATCCCGGAATCCCAGGCGGTGCTCAAGGCATCCAACCAGGGCGTACCGGTGATTCTCGACGACCAGAGCGATGCCGGTCAGGCCTACAGCGACACCGTCGATCGCCTGTTGGGCAAAAATGTGGAACATCGGTTCCTTGATGTGAAGAAGAAGGGATTCTTCGAGCGCCTGTTTGGAGGCAACTAACCAATGAACCTTTTTGACTTCTTTCGTGCCAGCAAAAAAGTAAGCACCGCCTCGGTCGCGAAAGAGCGTCTACAGATCATCGTGGCGCACGAGCGCGGTCAGCGCAGTACTCCGGACTACCTTCCAGCCCTGCAGAAGGAACTGGTGGAGGTGATCCGCAAGTACGTCAACATCGGCTCCGATGATGTGCAGGTCGCTCTGGAAAACCAGGGCAGCTGCTCGATCCTGGAACTCAACATCACCCTGCCCGATCGTTGATCGGCGCCTACGGGTAACCTGCCACGGCGACGGCCGGGCCCGGGCTTTACAGCCCGGGCCCGGCCGTCGCCGTTGGCGTTTGCAGAGAACACGTAATGCCGCTGTCCAATGTTCACGTCCTCTATGAGGATGACGCGATCCTGGTGATCAACAAACCGACCCTGCTGCTGTCTGTGCCCGGGCGCGCCGACGACAACAAGGATTGCCTGATTACCCGCCTGCAGGAAAACGGCTATCCCGACGCCCTGATCGTCCATCGCCTGGACTGGGAAACCTCGGGGATCATCCTGCTGGCCCGTGATGCCGACAGTCACCGCGAGCTGTCCCGACAGTTCCATGACCGTGAAACCGAGAAGGCCTACACCGCCCTGTGCTGGGGCCAGCCGCAACTCGACAGCGGCAGCATCGACCTGCCCCTGCGCTACGATCCGCCGACCAAGCCGCGGCATGTCGTCGACCACGAGCAGGGCAAGCATGCGCTGACCTTCTGGCGCATCCTGGAGCGCTGCGGCGATCACTGCCGGGTGGAGCTGACGCCGATTACCGGGCGCTCGCACCAGTTGCGCGTGCATATGCTGTCGATCGGCCATCCGCTGCTGGGTGACCGTTTGTATGCCTACCCTGAAGCCCTCGCCGCCCATGAGCGCCTGTGCCTGCATGCGAGTATGCTCAGCTTTACTCACCCGGTGTCCGGGGAGCGGCTGCGCTTTGAGTGTCCGGCGCCGTTCTGATACACAGCATCGCCCCTATCGCCGGCAAGGCCGGCTCCCACAGGTTCTCGGAAAACAGAGGTCATTGTGGGAGCCGGCCTTGCCGGCGATAGGGCCGACACAAATCCCCCGCCAAGTACGCTAAACTCGCGCCACTGCTGTCTGGAGTGACCTATGCGCGATGCACTGAACCAAGGCCTGATCGACTTTCTCAAGGCTTCCCCCACGCCGTTCCACGCCACCGCTGCCCTGGCCCAACGCCTGGAAGCCGCCGGTTACCAGCGCTTGGACGAGCGCGACAGCTGGGCCACCGTGGCCGGCGGCCGCTATTACCTGACCCGCAACGACTCCTCGATCATCGCCTTCAAGCTCGGCCGCCATTCGCCGCTGCTCGACGGCATCCGCCTGGTCGGCGCGCATACCGACAGCCCGTGCCTGCGGGTCAAGCCGCAACCGGAGCTGCAGCGCCAGGGCTTCTGGCAGCTGGGCGTTGAAGTCTACGGCGGTGCCCTGCTCGCCCCCTGGTTCGACCGCGACCTGTCGCTGGCCGGACGGGTGACCTTCCGTCGTGACGGCAAGGTCGAAAGCCAGCTGGTCGACTTCAAGCTGCCGATCGCGGTCATCCCTAACCTGGCGATCCATCTCAATCGCACCGCCAACGAAGGCTGGATGATCAACCCGCAGACCGAACTGCCACCGATCCTGGCCCAGGTCGCCGGTGACGAACGTGTCGATTTCCGTGCCCTGCTCACCGACCAGCTGGCGCGCGAGCATGACCTCAACGCCGATGTGGTGCTGGACTACGAACTGAGCTTCTACGATACCCAAAGCGCCGCGCTGATCGGCCTTAACGGTGAGTTCATCGCCGGTGCGCGCCTGGACAATCTGCTGTCCTGCTATGCCGGCCTGCAGGCCTTGCTCAGTGCAGACAGCGAAGAAACCTGCGTACTGGTGTGCAACGACCACGAAGAAGTTGGCTCGTGCTCGGCCTGCGGCGCCGATGGCCCGATGCTCGAACAGACCCTGCGCCGCCTGATGCCCGAGGGTGACGACTTCGTCCGCGTGATCCAGCGCTCGCTGCTGGTCTCGGCGGACAACGCCCATGGCGTGCACCCCAACTATGCCGACAAGCATGACGGCAACCATGGTCCCAAGCTCAATGCCGGTCCGGTGATCAAGGTCAACAACAACCAGCGCTACGCCACCAACAGCGAGACGGCCGGGTTCTTCCGCCATCTGTGCATGGCCGAGGAAGTGCCGGTGCAAAGCTTCGTGGTGCGCAGCGACATGGGTTGCGGCTCGACCATCGGCCCGATCACCGCCAGCCACCTGGGTGTGCGTACCGTGGACATCGGCCTGCCGACCTTCGCCATGCACTCGATTCGCGAGCTGTGCGGCAGCCACGACCTGGCGCACCTGGTCAAGGTGCTGACGGCGTTCTATCGCAGTCGCGATCTGCCGTAACTGCGCGGCGCCTGCATCGCTGGCAAGGCCAGCTCCCACAGGATCGCTGACAGGCTCGTAGCCTGTAGCAACAGATCACTTTGTGGGAGCCGGCCTTGCCGGCGATGAGGCCAGGATAAGCAGACAGCCTGACCTCGATCACACCCCCTTCCAGCGATACCCGCTATCCTTGCAGCATAAATCCGAACCCAAGGACCTTGCCGCATGTCAGCTTTCCAATCCCTGTTCCTCCCGGTCATTGCCGGCCTGCTCTTGTTGACGATTGGCTTCAGCATGCGCGAACGCAACATCGGTGTGTTCATGATGTGGATCGGCACCCTCGGCATGATCGGCATCATGTGCTGGAAGATCCTCGAGAAACTCAACTGACAAATACACTACACTCGGGCGATTGATCGTTTTGAGGTTGATTGTCCGGTGCCCGCTTTTTTCCGCGTTCTAGCTGTATTCCTGGCGTTATTCTTCCTGGCCCCGGCCCACGCTGCCGGCCTGCCGGGCCTGCTTGGCGGTAGCAAAGCCCAGCCCGAGGCCAGCGAGCCGCTGGCCCAGTCCCTGGACGAAGTCATCAAAAACCTGGAAAACGATCAGCAACGCAGCAAGCTGCTGGCCGATCTGAAGAAGCTGCGCGACAGCACCAAGCAGGCGCAACCGGCTGCCGAGCAAGGCGTACTGGGCCTGATCGGCAGCACGTTCGCCGAGCTGGAAAAGCAGTTCAGTGGTGATGCCAGCCCGCTCACGCGCTGGACCCGCGAGCTGGAACTGGCCCAGATCGAATTCAACGCTCGCCTGGTTCCACTCCAGGAATGGCCCCCCATCTTGTTTGGCTTCGCCACCATCATTGCGCTCTGGAGCCTGCTGGCCTATGCCCTGAACTGGGTCAGCCATCGGCTGCGCCTGCGCTTCGGCCTGACAGAAGAATTGCCGCAGCACCCACGCACCTGGGACCTGGTGCGCTTTGCCTTGCGCAAGCTCGGCCCGTGGCTGGTAGCGCTGCTGATTACCGTGTACCTGAGCTTCGCCCTGCCCTCGTCACTGGGCAAATCGATGGCCATGGTGCTGGCGTATGCCCTGGTGGTGGGTACCTGTTTCTCGGCGATCTGCGTCATCGCCTTTTCGCTGCTTGACGGCCCGCACCGCCATCGCGCCCTGCACATCCTTCGCCACCAGGCCTTTCGCCCGCTGTGGCTGATCGGCAGCTTCGCCGCCTTTGGCGAGGCGATGAACGATCCGCGCATGGCCGGCTCCCTCGGCGATCACCTGGCGCACACGCTGGCAACCCTGGCCAACATTCTGGCGGCACTGTCCACCGCGCTGTTCATCCTGCGTTTTCGCCGCCCCATCGCTCATCTGATCCGCAACCAGCCGCTGTCTCGGCGCCTGACCCGCCGGGCGCTTAGCGATACCATCGAAATCCTCGGGACCTTCTGGTATTTGCCAGCGCTGGTGCTGGTGGGCATCTCGCTATTTGCCACGTTCATCTCCGCTGGTGATACCAGCACCGCCCTGCGTCAGTCGTTGATGTGCACGGTGCTGCTGATTCTGTGCATGGTCATCAATGGTCTGGTGCGTCGCCATGGGCTTAAACCGCAACGGGCCAACCGCCGTCAGGCGGTGTATAACGAACGCCTGCGCAACTTTGGCTACACCTTGGTGCACATGGCGATCTGGCTGGTGTTTATCGAGCTGGGCTTGCGGGTCTGGGGCTTTTCCCTGATTGGCTTCACCGAAGGCGAAGGCCATGAGGTAGCGATGCGCCTGCTCGGTCTGGCCGGCACCCTGATCGCTGCCTGGCTGGTGTGGATTCTCGCCGACACCGCCGTGCACCATGCCTTGACCCGCTCGCGCAAAGGTCTGGCCAACACCCGCGCGCAAACCATGATGCCGCTGATCCGCAACGTGCTGTTCGTGGCGATTTTCATCATTGCGGTGATCGTCGCCCTGGCCAACATGGGCATGAACGTCACGCCGTTGCTGGCCGGTGCCGGGGTGATCGGCCTGGCCATCGGCTTCGGTGCCCAGTCACTGGTCGCCGACCTGATCACCGGCCTGTTCATCATCATCGAAGACTCGCTGGCGATTGACGACTATGTCGATGTCGGCGGCCACCTCGGCACGGTCGAAGGCCTGACCATCCGCACCGTGCGCCTGCGCGATATCGACGGCATCGTCCACACCATCCCGTTCAGTGAAATCAAGAGCATCAAGAACTACTCCCGCGAGTTCGGCTACGCGATCTTCCGCGTGGCGATTCCGCACAGCATGAACATCGACCAGGCCATCAGCCTGATTCGCGATGTCGGCCAGAAGATGCGCAACGACCCGTTGATGCGCCGCAACATCTGGTCACCGCTGGAGCTGCAGGGGGTGGAGAGTTTCGAATCGGGTTCGGCGATCCTGCGCGCACGCTTCAAGACCGCACCGATCAAGCAATGGGAAGTGTCGCGGGCCTTCAACCTGGCGCTCAAGCGTCAGCTCGATGAGGCCGGGCTGGACCTGGCGACGCCGCGCCTGAGCGTGCAGGTGATCACCACCGACGCCAGCACGCCGTTCAGCGAAACCAGCCCCAAGACCTAACCGGCCTCGGCCTTGATACGTATCGCATCGTGGCGCCAGTACTCCAGGTCACAGTCGATCAGCCTGCCCTGCTGGTCGCTGTTGACCCGGGTGATGTGCAGGCCGGGGCTGCCAGCCGACACCTTGAGCGCCGTGGCGGCTGCTACCGGCAAGGCCGTCGGCAGAATCTCGAAACGCACCCTGCCGTATTCGATGCCGTAATGACGGGCATAGAGCTCGGTCAGCGACTGGCTTAGGTCATGTTCGAGAATACCCGGGAAGTACTCGGGGTTCAGGTAGTGCTCGGCGTACAGCACCGCACGGCCATCGATCCGGCGTAAACGACAGATCTGGATAACGCTCGACAACGGCTTCAGTTGCAACCGCGCGCACACTGTCGCCGCAGCTGGCAACAAGCGCGCCGACAGCAGCTCGGTGCGCGCTTCACGCCCCTGCTCGCGAACCATGGCGTGAAAGTGGCTGCGCTGGATCAAATCGTAGGTTAGTCGCTGCGACGCGACAAACCAGCCACGCCGTTCCTCGCGGTAAATCAGCCCGCGTGCCTCCAGTTGCACCAGCGCCTCGCGCAGGGTGATGCGCGTGGTGTCGAACACTTCGCTGAGCTTGCGTTCGGCCGGCAGCTTGCAGCCGGGCGAGAGAAGGCCATGCTCGATCTGCTCCTGCAGGGCATGACAGATAGCTGTTACTGCACGCGGCGGCAGTGGCTGCATCGAAGGTTACCTATCTGGACTAGTCCAGCACCGGCAGCGCACACAATTGGCGCCTTCAGGGCTATGAGAATAGTGCAAGCCTAGGCAAACCAGATGAATCTCAGATGACAGCCAAGGTGGTCTACGCTTGATTTTCAGGGGTGCAAGCCCTGACCGGGTGCGGCGCTGGACATCAAATTGTCATGCAACAGGCCTACCTTGGCTCGGGTATTGCTGACCTAGACCAACCGAATCGCAACAACGTCCAACAACACTCGCGTTTTGCACGGCACCCACCAAGGAGCTTCGGATGAAACAGCTTTTTCTGGCATCACTGCTAGGCTCGACCATCGCCCTGTGCACGTCGGCCATGGCCGCCGACACCGACCTCAAGGCCCTCGAAGACGCCGCCCGCAAGGAAGGCGCAGTCAACAGCGTGGGCATGCCCGATGCCTGGGCCAACTGGAAAGGCACCTGGGAAGACCTGGCGAAAAAATACGGTCTCAAGCACATGGACACCGACATGAGCTCGGCCCAGGAAGTGGCCAAGTTCGATGCCGAAAAAGACAACGCCAGCGCCGACATCGGTGACGTCGGTGCCGCCTTCGGCCCGATTGCCGTGGCCAAGGGCGTGACCCAGCCGTACAAACCCAGCACCTGGGAGCAGGTGCCAGCATGGGCCAAGGATAAAGACGGGCACTGGGCACTGGCCTATACCGGCAGTATCGCCTTCATCATCAACAAGCAAGTGGTGAAGGGAGCTGACATGCCCAAAAAATGGGCAGACCTGAAAAATGGCAAGTACAAGGTGGCCATCGGTGACGTCAGCACCGCAGCCCAGGCGGCCAACGGCGTGCTGGCTGCCGCCATCGCCAATGGCGGCAGCGAGAAGAACATCGAGCCGGGTCTGGAGCTGTTCGCTGACCTCGCCAAGCAAAAACGCCTGTCGCTGGCCAACCCGACGATCCAGACCCTGGAAAAGGGTGAAATCGAAGTCGGTGTGGTCTGGGACTTCAACGGCCTGAGCTATCGCCAGCAGATCGACCCGAATCGTTTCGAAGTGTTGATCCCGTCTGACGGTTCGGTGATCTCCGGCTATACCACCATCATCAACAAGTACGCCAAGAACCCCAACGCCGCCAAGCTGACCCGCGAGTACATCTTCAGTGATGCCGGGCAGATCAACCTGGCTGAAGGTCACGCCCGGCCGATCCGCGCCGAGCACCTGACATTGCCGGCGGAGGTTCAGGCCAAACTGCTGCCCAATGAGCAATACAAAGCCGTGCAGCCAATCAAGGATGCCGCTGCCTGGGAAGCGACCTCGAAGAAGCTGCCACAGATGTGGCAGGAGCAAGTGATCATCGAGATGGAATGAGGCTCTTTTCAGGGGTGACCGCAATTCCGGGTTGCCCCAATCGCTGGCAAGGCCAGCTCCCACCCGGTCTCTGTGGGAGCTGGCCTTGCCAGCGATGAGGTCACCACTAATTCCGGAGTAACCATGAAGCACAACGTCATCCTGGTCCTGCTCGACGGTCTCAACCATCAGGTCGCGCACCACGCCATGGGCCACCTGCACGCCTACGTCGAGGCCGACCGCGCCGCCCTGTATCGTCTGGAATGCGAACTGCCAGCGCTGTCGCGTCCCCTGTACGAGTGCATCCTCACCGGCGTAGCGCCCATCGACAGCGGTATCGTGCACAACAACGTCACCCGCCTGTCCAACCAGCGCAGCATCTTCCACTACGCCCGCGAAGCCGGTCTGGGCACTGCGGCGGCGGCCTATCACTGGGTCAGCGAGCTGTACAACCGCTCACCTTTCGACCCGCTGCGCGACCGTCACACCCATGCGCCCAAGCTACCGATCCAGCATGGCCTGTTCTACTACGCCGACCATTACCCGGATTCACACCTGTTCGCCGATGCCGAATACCTGCGCCGCCGTCATGCACCGAACTTCCTCCTGGTGCATCCGATGAACATCGACGACGCCGGCCACCGCCATGGCCTGGACAGCAGCCAGTACCGCAACAGCGCGCGCAGCGCCGACATACTCCTGGCCGACTACCTGCAAACCTGGCTGCAAGAGGGTTACCAAGTGCTGGTCACCGCCGACCATGGCATGAACAACGACCGCTCGCACAACGGCCTGCTGGCCGAGGAGCGCGAGGTGCCGCTGTTCGTGTTTGGCGACGCCTTCAGCCTCGACCCCGCCGCCAAACCGCTGCAAACCGAACTGTGCGGGACGATCTGCGAACTGCTGGGCGTGCCCCACGACAAGCCGGTGTGCCGGGAGCTGCTCAAGTGAATTCGATCAAACGCAGCAAGTGGCTGGCGTCACTGTTCCTGCTGCCTTTTGCGCTGTTTTTCATCATTTTCCAGATCGCCCCACTGGCCTGGGTGGCGATCCATAGCCTGCAAGCCGAAAGCGGCTGGGGCCTGGCCAATTTCAGCAAAGTGTTCGAATCGCGGTTCTACCGCCAGGCGATCCAGCACAGCCTGGAGATCAGCTTCTGGTCGAGTGTGTTCGGCATTCTCATCGCCGTGCTCGGCAGCTACTCGCTACGCAAGGTCGACTCGCGCCTGCGCGATTTCGTCAACGCCTTCGCCAACATGACCAGCAACTTCGCCGGCGTGCCGCTGGCCTTTGCCTTCATCATCCTCCTCGGTTTCAACGGCGCGCTGACCATGCTGCTGAAACAGGCCGGGATCATCGAGGACTTCAACCTCTATTCGAAAACCGGCCTGATCATCCTTTACACCTACTTCCAGATTCCCCTGGGCGTACTGCTGCTCTACCCGGCCTTCGATGCCTTGCGTGAAGACTGGCGCGAATCGGCTGAACTGCTCGGCGCCAACGCCTGGCAGTACTGGCTGCATATCGGCCTGCCGGTGATGACACCGGCACTGTTGGGCACCTTCGTGATTCTGCTGGCCAATGCCCTCGGTGCCTACGCCACGGTCTATGCCCTGACCACCGGCAACTTCAACGTCCTACCGATACGTATCGCGGCGCTGGTGGCCGGCGATATTTCCCTGGACCCGAACCTGGCCAGCGCCCTGGCAGTGATCCTGGTCGGGCTGATGACCCTGGTGACCGTCATCCATCAATGGCTGTTGAAGAGGAGCTACCATGTCGCGCGCTGAACCGGGCACGAGCCGCCTCTACCATCGCCTGATGGTGTATTTGCTGTTCATCATCCTGTTGCTACCGCTGGCGGGCACCCTCCTCTACTCCCTGGCCACCAGCTGGTCGGCGAGCCTGTTACCCAGCGGCCTGACCTTCAAGTGGTACCTGGCACTGTGGAGCGATCCGCGCTTTCTGGCTGCCTTCGGCCAGTCGCTGCTGGTCTGCGTCGGAGCGCTGCTGCTGTCGGTGCTGCTGATCCTGCCGTTGCTGTTCGTGGTCCACTACCACTTCCCGCGCCTCGATGCGCTGATGAACATCCTCATCCTGCTGCCCTTCGCCGTACCGCCGGTGGTGTCTTCGGTCGGCCTGCTGCAGCTGTACGGCTCCGGGCCAATGGCCATGGTCGGCACGCCGTGGATCCTGATCGGCTGCTATTTCACCGTGGCCTTGCCGTTCATGTACCGGGCGATCACCAATAACCTGCAGGCAATCAACCTGCGCGACCTGATGGACGCCGCCCAACTGCTCGGCGCCAGCACTTTCCAGGCGGCGTTCCTGGTGGTACTGCCGAACCTGCGCAAGGGCCTGCTGGTGGCCTTGCTGCTGTCGTTCTCGTTCCTGTTTGGCGAGTTCGTCTTCGCCAACCTGCTGGTCGGCACCCGCTACGAGACCCTGCAGGTGTACCTGAACAACATGCGCAACAGCAGTGGTCACTTCAACAGTGCGCTGGTGATTTCCTATTTCCTCTTCGTGCTGGTGCTGACCTGGGCAGCCAACCGCCTGAACAAGGACAAGTCCTGATATGAGTTTTGTCAGCGTACAGAATCTGCAAAAAAGCTATGGCGCAAGCCCGGTGTTCACCGACATCAACTGCCAGATCCAGCGTGGCGAGTTCGTCACCTTGCTCGGCCCCTCCGGCTGCGGCAAATCCACCCTGCTGCGCTGCATTGCCGGGCTGACGGCGGTCGACAGCGGCAAGATCCTCCTCGACGGCAACGACCTGGTGCCCCTGAGCCCGCAAAAACGCGGAATCGGCATGGTGTTCCAGAGCTACGCCTTGTTTCCCAACATGACCGTGGAGCAGAACGTCGCCTTCGGCCTGCGCATGCAGAAGGTCAATGCCGACGACAGCCGCAGCCGCGTGCGCGAAGTATTGCAACTAGTGGAGCTGCAGGATTTCGCCAGCCGTTATCCGCACCAGCTGTCCGGCGGCCAGTGCCAGCGTGTGGCGCTGGCCCGTTCACTGGTCACCCGCCCGCGCCTGCTGCTGCTCGATGAACCGCTGTCGGCGCTGGATGCGCGGATTCGCAAGCACCTGCGCGAACAGATCCGTCAGATCCAGCGAGAACTGGGGCTGACCACTATTTTCGTCACCCATGACCAGGAAGAGGCGCTGACGATGTCAGACCGGATTTTCCTGATGAACCAGGGCCGCATCGTCCAGAGCGGCGATGCCGAAACC
The DNA here is from genome assembly GCF_059415665.1 of Pseudomonas sp. GW821-FHT10B02. Lineage (NCBI taxonomy): Bacteria > Pseudomonadati > Pseudomonadota > Gammaproteobacteria > Pseudomonadales > Pseudomonadaceae > Pseudomonas > Pseudomonas sp. GW821-FHT10B02. Next base: position 154,751 of record NZ_JBWKNR010000007.1, read on the forward strand.
CTCTATACCGCGCCGGTGGACGTGTTTGCCGCAGGCTTTATCGGCAACTACAACCTGCTCGACGCCGACAGTGCCAGCCGCCTGCTGCAGCGCCCGGTGAACAGCCGTCTGGCGATCCGTCCGGAAGCCATCGCCCTGAGCCTTAGCGGTGAGCTGGAAGGCCAGGTACGCAGCCACAGCCTGCTGGGCAACGTGATCCGCTACCGCGTCGAAGCCCGCGGGGTAGAATTGTTGGTCGATGTACTCAACCGCTCGTCCGCCGACCTGCACCCGGACGGCCAGCGGGTATCCTTGTCGATCGATCCCACCGCCCTCTGCGAAGTCGCCTGAGGGTTGCACAGGAGTATTTCTGAACATGGCACTAGCGATTTTCGATCTGGATGAAACCCTGATCCATGGCGACTGCGCCTCGTTGTGGAGCGAGCAGATGGCCCGCCTTGGCTGGGTCGATGGCGAATCCTTCCTGCGGCGCGACAAGGAACTGATGGACGCCTACGGCCGCGGGCACCTGGCCATGGAGGATTACATGGCCTTCAGTCTGGAGCCGTTGATCGGGCGTACGCCAGAAGAAGTCGATCACCTGGTGGGGCCGTGGGTGGAAGATTTCATCGAGCCGATCATCTTCAGCGAGGCAACCCGTACCATTGCCGCCCATCGCAAGGCCGGTGACCGGATCCTGGTGATCTCCGCCTCCGGCACCCACCTGGTCGCGCCGATTGCCGAACGCCTGGGCATTGATGAGATTCTCGGCATCGAGCTGGAGGTGGTGAACGGTGTTTACACCGGCAAGACCGTCGGCACCCTGACCTACCGCGAGGGCAAGATCACCCGCTTGCTGGAATGGCTGGATCAGGAAGAAGAGAACCTGGAAGGCGCGAGTTTCTATTCCGACTCGCGTAATGACCTGCCGCTGTTGCTGAAGGTGGATTACCCGCATGTGGTCAATCCGGACCCGGTGTTGCGTGAGCAGGCCGAGAAGGCTGGCTGGCCGATTCATACCTGGAGCTGATTGCGGCTGCTTTGCAGCCATCGCCGGCAAGGCCGGCTCCCACAATGTGAACTGTACCCCTGTGGGAGCCGGCCTTGCCGGCGATTGGGGCTACACCAAGCTCTCGTCGATCACCAGCACCAGCTTGCCCGACACCTGGTTGCTGGCAAGCTCGGCAAACGCTGCCTCGGCATCCTTGATCGCAAAGGCCTTGGCCAGTTGCGGCTTGAGCCGGCCCTCAGTGAACAACGGCCACACCTGCTGCCCCAGATCGCTGAGCAGATCAGCCTTGAACTGATCATCGCGGGTACGCAGGGTCGAACCCAGCACCTGTACACGCTTGAGCAACAGCTGCGCCAGGTCCAGCTCGGCCTTGCGCCCGCCCATCAGGCCGATGATCACCCAGCGTCCGTCACGGGCCAGCAGCTTGAGGTTGAGCTCGGCATAGTTGGCGCCGACCGGATCGAGGATCACATCGAACGGACCGAAATCATTCAGGCCGTTGAGGTCTTCGCCGCGCACCACGCCGCCAGTGGCGCCGAGACTTTCGCAGTAGGCCAGGCGCTCAGCCGAGCCGACACTGACCCAGCACGGGCTGCCAAAGGCCTTGCACAGCTGGATAGCGGCCGAGCCAACGCCACTGGCACCAGCATGCAGCAAAACTTTCTCGCCCGGCTTGAGCCCGGCCAGCTGGAACACGTTAAGCCAGGCCGTCGCGTACACCTCGGGAATCGCCGCAGCCTCCTGCAGGCTCAGGCCTTCCGGCACTGGCAGCACATGACGGGCATCAACCACGACCTCTTCGGCCATGCCGCCACCAGACAGCAGCGCACACACCCGGTCACCGACCTGCCAGGAGGAGCCAGCACCCACTTCGCTGATCACCCCGGAGCACTCCAGGCCCAGAAACTCGCTGGCTCCCGGCGGCGGCGGATAGAGCCCGGCTCGCTGCAGTAGATCGGCACGATTGAGGCCGGCAGCAGCCACGCGAATTCGTACTTGACCGATATCGCAAGCTGGACTTGTCGTCGCAACCCACTCCACATGTCCGTCAACGCCTTGCAATGCCTTCACAGTGCCTCCATAGTTGTGTCATGACTGAGCCCGGGTGCTGTAGCCCCGGGCTTTTTGCATTATGCGTCCGGTTTTTATGGAACCGGCGAATTCAAAGACGGCCTAATATGCGTGATCAATTGTCCCTACGTCGAATCAGCATGAAGCATTTTTTGCCAAGCACCACCCTTGCACTGTTGATCGGTCTGGGCAGTCTGCCGTTGGCGGGCAATGCATGGGCCGCCAACAGCTGGGATAAACTCCAGCCCGATCGCGATGAAGTGGTCGCCAGCCTCAACGTGGTCGAGCTGCTCAAGCGCCACCACTACAGCAAGCCGCCGCTCAACGATGCGCGCTCGGTGATCATCTACGACAGCTACATCAAGCTGCTCGATCCGGCCCGCAGCTATTTCCTGGCCAGTGACGTCGCCGAGTTCGACAAGTGGAAGACCCAGTTCGACGATTTCCTCAAAAGTGGCAATCTCGATCCCGGCTTCACCATCTACAAGCGTTATCTGGACCGGGTCAAATCGCGTCTGGACTTCGCCCTGGCCGAGCTGAACAAGGGCGTCGACAACTTCGACTTCACCACCAAAGAGACCCTGCTGGTCGACCGTAAGGACGCGCCCTGGATCAAGACCCAGGCCGAACTCGACGACCTCTGGCGCAAACGTGTCAAAGATGAAGTCCTGCGCCTGAAAATCGCCGGCAAAGAGCCCAAGGCGATCCAGGAGCTGCTGACCAAACGCTACAAGAACCAGCTCACGCGTCTGGACCAGACCCGCGCCGAAGACATCTTCCAGACCTATATCAACACCTTTGCCCAGTCTTACGACCCACATACCAACTACCTGTCGCCGGACAACGCGGAAAACTTCGATATCAACATGAGCCTGTCGCTCGAAGGTATCGGTGCCGTGCTGCAAAGCGACAACGATCAGGTCAAGATCGTCCGCCTGGTCCCGGCCGGCCCTGCCGCCAAGACCAAGCAAGTGGCCCCGGCCGACAAGATCATCGGCGTCGCCCAGGGCGACAAGGAAATGGTCGACGTGATCGGCTGGCGCCTGGACGAAGTGGTCAAGCTGATCCGCGGGCCGAAAGGTTCGGTGGTGCGCCTGGAAGTGATCCCGGCGAGCAACGCCCCGAATGACCAGACCAGCAAGATCGTGCCGATCACCCGCGAAGCGGTGAAGCTTGAAGAGCAGGCGGCGAAAAAATCGGTGCTCAAGCTCAAGCAGGATGGCCGCGACTACAAGCTCGGCATCATCGAGATCCCGGCCTTCTACCTGGACTTCAAGGCCTTCCGTGCCGGCGATCCGGAGTACAAGAGCACCACCCGTGACGTGAAGAAGCTGCTCACCGAACTGCAGAAGGAAAAAGTCGACGGCGTGGTCATCGACCTGCGCAACAACGGCGGCGGTTCCCTGCAGGAAGCCACCGAGCTGACCAGCCTGTTCATCGACAAGGGCCCGACCGTACTGGTGCGTAACGCTGATGGCCGTGTCGACGTACTCGAAGACGAAAACCCCGGCGCCTTCTACAAAGGCCCGCTGGCCCTGGTGGTCAACCGTCTGTCGGCCTCGGCTTCGGAGATTTTCGCCGGCGCCATGCAGGACTATCACCGCGCACTGATCCTCGGCGGCCAGACCTTCGGCAAAGGCACCGTGCAGACCATCCAGCCGCTCAACCATGGCGAACTGAAGCTGACCCTGGCCAAGTTCTACCGGGTTTCCGGGCAGAGCACCCAGCATCAGGGCGTGCTGCCGGATATCGACTACCCGTCGATCATCGACACCAAGGAAATTGGCGAAAGCGCCCTGCCCGAAGCCATGCCGTGGGACACCATCCGCCCGGCGATCAGGCCTGCGGTTGACCCGTTCAAACCGTTCCTGGCCCAGCTCAAGGCCCGCCACGATGCCCGCACCGCCAAGGATCCGGAGTTCGTCTACATTCGCGACCGCCTGGCGCTGACCCAGAAGCTGATGAACGAGAAAACCGTCAGCCTCAACGAAGTCGAGCGTCGTGCCCAGCATGCCGATATCGAAAGCAAGCAGCTGGCCCTGGAAAACACCCGACGCAAGGCCAAGGGCGAAGAACCGCTCAAGGAACTGAAGAAGGAAGACGAAGACGCCCTGCCGGTCGAGCCGGACGATACCAAACCGGAAGACGACGCCTACCTGTCGGAGTCCGGGCGGATCCTGCTCGACTACCTGGGCCTGAATTCGGCAGTGGCAAAGAACAACCCGTAAAAAGGTGATGGCAAAATAATGTGACCGTGCCTCCATTGCGTCATTAAACAGTCACGATTCTGTCGTGAAATAAGGGACTGAGCGCCGCTGGCCTCAGTCCCTTTTTTTCAAGGTAGTGCCGCCATGACCGTGACCGAACAGCTCAGTGCGTTGAGCACCATTCTTGCTCAAAGCGCCCTGCACAGCCTGTTCCAGCCCATAGTCTGCCTGTCTGAGCGGCGCATCCTCGGTTACGAAGCGTTGAGCCGCGGCCCCTCCAACAGCCCGCTGCACTCGCCGATCAACCTGTTCGCCGTGGCCCGCCAGGCCGGGCGCCTGACCGAGCTGGAAGTGGCCTGCCGCGAAAGCGCCTGCCGACGCTTCAGCCAGCAGAACCTTGAAGGCAAGTTGTTTCTCAACGTCTCGCCCGAGTCGTTGCTCGAGCCGCAGTATCAGTCCGGGCGCACCCTGAAGATGCTCCATGACCTCGGCGTACCGCCCAGCCGCGTGGTAATCGAGCTGACCGAGCAGACCCCCACCGACGATTTCCAGCTGTTGTTCAATGCCCTGCACCATTACCGCGACATGGGCTTTTCGATTGCCCTGGATGACCTCGGTGCCGGGTATTCGAGCCTGCGCTTGTGGTCGGAACTGCGCCCTGATTACGTAAAGATCGACCGGCATTTCATCGACGGTATTCATCTCGACGCGGTCAAACGTGAATTTGTCGGCTCCATTTTGCAAATCGCCCGGGCCTCGCGAGCCCAGGTGATCGCCGAAGGCATCGAGCTTGCCGAAGAGCTCAAGGTGCTGACCGAAATGGGCGTCGATCTGGTCCAGGGTTATCTGCTCGGCCGTCCTCAGGAACAACCGTCACGGGACGTCCAGCAGATGCTGGGCAGCCCCAACCGGGATATCCAGGTGCTCAGCGAAGACGGCGGCAATCTCGCCGCCCTGCTCAACGAGCAACCTGCGGTGAACCAGGACACACCAACGGCGCAGGTGCTGGAGCTGTTCCGCCGCCAGGCCAACCTCAACTCCCTGGCGGTGCTCAACGAACGCCGCCAACCCTGCGGTATCGTTCACCGCCACTCGCTCTCCGATGCCCTGCTCAAGCCGTTTGCCACCGACCTGTTCGCCCGCAAGCCGATCAGTCGGCTGATGAGTGACGACTTCCTCGCGGTAGAGCTGACGCAGTCATTGCAACAGGTCAGTCGCCTGCTCACCAGCCGCGCCCGCCAGCGCATCGAAGAAGATTTCATCATTATCCACAACGGCCGCTACCTGGGCCTGGGCCGGGTGATCGACGTGCTCAAGCTGATTACCGAACAGAAAATCCAGCAAGCCCGTTACGCCAACCCCCTGACCTTGCTGCCCGGCAACGTGCCGATCCAGCAGTGCCTGACGCGCCTGCTGCAACAGCAACGTGAGGCGGCGATCTGTTATGTGGATATCGACAGTTTCAAGCCGTTCAACGACATCTACGGCTATGCCCGCGGCGATGAGGTGCTGCTGTGCCTGGCCCAGTGCCTGAACGAGCGGGTCGACCCCAATCATGACTTCGTCGGCCACATCGGCGGCGACGATTTCATGCTGGTGCTGGGTTCAGTTGACTGGGAGCGCAGGTTGCAGTTGCTGCTGGAAGACTTTCAGCGCCAGTGCCGGCGCTTCTATCGGCCTGAGCATATGCAGGCCGGGTGCTTCATTGCCGCCAACCGTCAGGGTCAGCGCCAGGAGTACGCCCTGCTGTCGCTCTCGATCGGCGTGGTGCATCTACGCCCGCAAGCCTGCGCCGACCTCGATGCCGGGCAGCTGGCGGAGCTGGCGTCACAGGCCAAGCATCAGGCCAAAGACCTGAGCGGGTACAGCCTGTACCTGATCGATACAGCGCCGGCGGTTCAGGCTTCTTCTTTTTCCGGGTAGCTGTACTCGAACACCCGCACCACTTCCGAGGCATGCCAGGAGGCGGCGGCCATACCGTCCGATGGCCCGGAAAAACGTCCCAGGCGCTCCACACACTCAAAGAAGCCGGTACGCGGCAACCGGCTGGCACCCTGGCTGATGACCAACGAACTGCGCAGCGGCTGTTCAGCACGGGCATCCAGTGCCGCCAGATGCTCCAGGGCAGCGGTCAGGGTCTGCATGGCCGGGCTTGGCAGTTGCAGGCGTTCGAGCAAGGCGCGGTAGGTCAACAGGTGGCGTTGGCGACGGGCCAGGTCAAGCTCGCCAAGCAGACCTTCCCAGTGCTGACGGCTGATCCGTACGCTGCTCACGACGGCTCGCTCCATCCGGCCACCCCCAGCTCCCAGGCCAGGCTGCGGCGAATCGCGGCATCCGGCTGGCGCTCACCACTCTCGATCAGGGCCAGGTACACCGGACTGATGCCGACGCTACGCGCCAGTTGTTCCGCTGCCAGTCCCTTGCCCTCACGCAAACGCGCCAACTCGCTGAAACTCGGCAAGCTGGCGCTTTGTGGAGGGGTGACCTGTGTGTTCTCGACGGCTGCCGACTCAAGCTGACCGGCGGCCTTCAGTAGTGCCTGGTACTGCTCCCAGGGTACAACCGCATACTCGGGTTGACCGTCCCGGCTGATGACCTGAATACCCATTACAACCCCCTTGTAGGATTACGATATGTAATCGGTAGGCATAATCCTTATGCCAATTATATTACCAGCCAGCAAGGGTGTGCAGGGTCCTGATGTAATTAGCCTTTTGGCTGCTCCAGGCGCAGGGCTTCCGGCGTATCCGGCAGACGTTCGACCACCCGTAGTTTTTCCGGTGCCTGGCGATGGCGCCAGGCGCTGAAAGCGGCCAGTTCATCAGACACCGCTTTGAGCACCCAGGCCAGCACGGCGATGTCATCGAGCATGCCGACACCCAGCAACCAGTCCGGAATGGCATCCACAGGGCTGACAAAATACAGCAGGCCGGCCACCACGGTCACCAGCGCCTTGGGGCTGATGGTCCGGTACTCGCCACGCCACCAGGCCAGGCACAGGGCCTGCATCAGGCCTACATCTTCACGCAGCTTGCTCAGCCGTGGCCCTTTACGCGCCACGGCAAAAATCAGCGCCGGTAAACGACCGCGGCTGAGCAAGCGCTCGGCCAGCGGCAGAAAACGGGCGAAGGTCCAGGGTGCTTTCATACAGCCTCCAGGGCATGACCGAGGGAAAGGTTATCCACATTTATTGTGGATAACCTTGTGAACAGAGCCACTTTTAGCGCTCAGGGTGCCCGTCCGGCAAGGGCCGGGCTTAAATCGGGCGTTTTTTACACACCTGTTTCAATCGCGCAAACGTTTTGCCCATCCTGCACCTTTTCTGCGTCAGGTCCAGCTTTTCAGACCGTCCCTGGCCGATGAGGTTCGGGGGGATTGCAGAAACGACAACGCCCCGTCGAGACGGGGCGTTGGCTGTACCGCGAGTGGATTACTCGGCGGCGTCGGCTTCAGGCTTGGCCTGATCCTTGATACCCAGCAGTTCCAGTTCGAAAACCAGGACCGAGTTGGCCGGGATCATCGGGCTCGGGCTCTGCGCGCCGTAAGCCAGGTCGGACGGGATGTACAGCTTGTACTTCTCGCCAACGTGCATCAGTTGCAGGCCTTCGACCCAACCCGGGATCACGCCGCTGACCGGCAGGTCGATCGGGCTGCCACGCTCAACCGAGCTGTCGAAGACCTTGCCATCGATCAGCTTGCCTTCGTAGTGAACGGTAACCACGTCAGTCGGCTTTGGCTGAGCGCCGTCGGCCTTCTTGACCACTTCGTACTGCAGACCGGAAGCGGTGGTGACGATACCGGCTTTCTTGCCGTTTTCTTCAAGGAACTTCTTGCCGGCGGCAGCCGACTCTTCGCTCATCTTGGCCAGACGCTCTTCAGCGCGCTTTTGCAGGGCAGCAAAGGCTTCGACCAGTTCTTCGTCCTTGATTTTCTGCTCTTTCTTGCCGACAGCATCTTCGATGCCTTGAGCAACTGCTTTTGAATCAAGGTCGTCCATGCCTTCCTGAGCCAGGCTCTTGCCCATGTTCAGGCCAATACCGTAGGAGGCTTTCTGTGCCGGAGTCTTGAGCTCGACGCTGGTCTGCGAATCGCAACCCGCCAGGACCAGACCAACCAGGGCAACCGCAGCCGCCAACCGATGCTGTTTCATGCTATTTCCTTGTTCATGCGCCAATAGGGCAATCGAGTAAAGCCGCGAGCTTATCAGGCGGCCACGACCAATGGCTACCGGCATGAGAGCAAGAAAAGCCGGATAAGTTCAGCCAAGTAAAAGCTTCTTCATACAAAGCTGCAGCCAGTGGCCAGTATTGACGGGACTACGTACTTGAGCAACTTCGCCACAGTGCTTTTGTAGCTGTTTGTAAGATTGCCGGGATTTCAGGGGTAGCTGCCGTCGCGGTACTGCCCCGCCACTTCTCGCAGCACCTCGCACAGCCAGCGCGCCGGCAGGCTCATCGGCAAGGCGGCATTGCTACAGATGCCGACCGAGCCGCCCGGCTCCTGTACACCCAGGTCCAGCTCGCACAATTCGCCGCGCCCCAGGTCGATCCGCACCGCATCGCGCGGTGCCACCCAGACCGCGTCGCTGCTTTGCACATAGCGGCGGCTCAAGGCTGGCGAAAGGGTCTCCAGGCGCTGCAGCGGTTGCTCGATGGCGCACTGCACGAACAGGCTGTCGGCATGCTTGCGGATGGTCGTACCGGCCAGCGGCAGCACCAGCGGATAGCGACCGAGCTGGCTGCGCTCGATAGGCTGACGGGCGAGCAATGGATGCCCGGGACGCACCACCAGCGACATCGATTCGCTGTACAGATGCTCGAACAACAACCCCTGGATCTGCGGGCTTTCGGTCATGCGCCCGATCACCAGATCCAGCTCGCCGACATGCAGTTGCGCCAGCAGGTGCGCACTCGGCCCGGTGGCCACGCTGACCACCAGGGCCTCATGACGTTGATGCAGGCGGCACAGCACCTCCGGCATCAGCAGGCTTTCGACCGTGGACAGCACACCGATACGCACCTGCGGCGGCGCATGTTCCTCACCGCGCAAGGTACTTACGCCTTCACGCAAGGCCTGCACGCTGGGCCCGGCGTAACGCATGAAACGCACCCCGGCCGGGGTCAGTTCGACACCCTGCTTGCTGCGTTCGAACAGGCGTGTCTGCAGCAGCTCTTCAAGCTCCTTGAGGGTCTTGGAGATGGCCGGCTGACTGATCGCCATGGCATCGGCGGCCTTGGCGAAACTGCCCTGACGGGCAATTTCGAGAAAGCACAGCAGGTGACGGAATTTGATGCGGGTGTCGAGGTTCATCCGGCGAGTTTATCGGGGCCTTGCAATCGCCGGCAATGCCGGCTCCCACAGTGTCTGCATCACACTGAACTTTGTGGGAGCCGGCCTTGCCGGCGATGAGGCCCTCAAGCCAGACCAATCTCAACCTGCTCTCCCCTGATCCGCACCGGCCATACCTGCAAGGCTTGCTGTGAATCCTCCAGGCAACGCCCATCACTCAGTCTGAAATGCTGCTTGTACAACGGCGCTGCCACCACCAATTCACCCTTGAGATGCCCCACCAACCCGCGTCCGATCACATTGGCGCCGGACCTGGGGTCCTGGTTGTCGACAGCAAACACCGGCGTGTCCTGCTCCGGCAGGTAGAACAACGCCACCTGCCGGCCTTCGAACCACACCACCACGCCCGATTGCGCAACCAGGTCCTGGCGGCTGCAGACCGCTTGCCAGTCTTGCGCTTGCAGGTTTACAGCGACATTGGACAGGCTCATCACAGCACCTCTTCAGTGGTCGGAATCAAATGCAGCTCAGCCGCGGCGATCGGCCGGCGCTGGCCACGCTCACGGACAAAATGCACACCTGGGTCAGGACGCTGGTCGTTGACGAAGGTACGAAAGCGCTTGAGCTTTTGCGGGTCTTTGAGGGCATTGGCCCATTCGCACTCGTAGCGATCGACCACCAGCTGCATCTGCGCCTCAAGCTCGGCGCCCAGGCCCAGGCTGTCGTCGATAATCACCTGCTTGAGGTAATCCAGCCCGCCCTCCAGGCTCTCGCGCCAGACCGAGGTGCGCTGCAATTTGTCGGCGGTACGGATGTAGAACATCAGCACCCGGTCGATGAGACGGATCAGCCCGGCGTCATCAAGGTCGGTGGCGAACAGTTCAGCATGGCGTGGACGCATACCGCCGTTGCCGCAGATGTACAGGTTCCAGCCCTTCTCGGTGGCGATCACGCCGATGTCCTTGCTCTGCGCCTCGGCGCATTCGCGGGTACAGCCGGATACCGCGAACTTGAGCTTGTGCGGCGAACGCAGGCCCTTGTAGCGATCTTCTATGGTCAGGGCCATCTGCACGCTGTCCTGCACGCCATAGCGACACCAGGTGCTGCCGACGCAGGATTTCACCGTACGCGTGGATTTGCCGTAGGCATGGCCGGTTTCGAAACCGGCTTCGATCAGCTCGCTCCAGATCGCCGGCAACTCGTGCAGCTGCGCGCCGAACAGGTCGATGCGCTGGCCACCGGTGATTTTGGTATAGAGGTCGTATTTCTTCGCTACCTGGCCGATGACGATGAGCTTTTCCGGGGTGATCTCGCCAGCGGGAATCCTCGGCACCACCGAGTAGGTACCGTTCTTCTGCATGTTGGCCATGAAGGTGTCGTTGGTGTCCTGCAACGGCACCAGCGAAGGGTCCATGATCGGCTGGTTCCAGCACGAGGCGAGGATCGAGCCGACCGTGGGTTTGCAGATATCGCAGCCGACGTGCCCGCGGCCATGCCTGGCGAGCATTTCCTCGAAGCTGAGGATGCCTTCGACCCGCACCAGGGCGTAGAGCTCCTGGCGGGTATAGGCAAAGTGCTCGCACAGGCTCTTGTCGACGCTGACGCCACGGGCGATCAGTTCATGCTCGAAAACCTGCTTGAGCAGCGCCGCACAACCGCCGCAACCGGTGCACGCCTTGGTCTGCTGCTTGAGCTGCCCGAGCTCGCCACAGCCGTTGTCGATGGCAGTGCAGATCGCGCCTTTGCTGACGTTGTGGCAGGAGCAGATGGTGGCGCTGTCCGGCAAAGCGTCGGCACCCAAGGTCGGTGCACCGGCGGTTTGCGGCAGGATCAATGCCGCCGGATCGACCGGCAGGGCGATGCCGTTCTGCACGTATTGCAGCAAGGTATCGTAGTAACTGTTGTCGCCCACCAACACCGCACCGAGTACGCGTTTGCCACTGGCATCGACCACCAGACGGCGATACGCCGAGCTGGCTTCGTCAATAAAGCGGTAGCTGCGCGCTCCGGAGGTTGCGCCGTGCGCATCGCCGATCGAGCCGACATCCACACCGAGCAGCTTGAGCTTGGTCGACATGTCGGCGCCGGTAAAACTGGCGGCGTTCTCACCCGCCAGCGCCGCCGCGACATTGCGCGCCATGCTGTAACCCGGTGCAACCAGGCCGAACACACTGCCGTTCCACGAAGCGCACTCGCCGATGGCATAGATGTGTGGATCGCTACTGCGACAGGCGCTGTCGATCACCACCCCGCCGCGCGCGGCAACCTCCAGACCGCTGCTGCGGCCCAGAGCATCCTGCGGACGAATCCCGGCGGAAAACACGATCAGGTCCGTTTCGAGAAACTCGCCGCCCTCGAAGTTCATCCGGTAGCGATAGTCTTCACCGGCCACCACCGACTGGGTCGCCCGCGACAGGTGCACGCCGACCCCGAGCGCTTCGATCTGCGCACGCAAGGCCGCGCCGCCTTCAGCGTCCAACTGCACCGGCATCAAGCGCGGGGCGAATTCCACTACGTGCGCTTCCAGGCCCAGCGACTTGAGGGCGTTGGCGGCTTCCAGCCCCAGCAAGCCACCACCGACCACCACGCCACGCCGGGCATCGGTTGCCGCAGCGCGGATGGCATCGAGATCATCGAGGGTGCGGTAAACCAGACGCGAAGCACCCTCGCAGCCCTCGATCGGCGGCACAAAGGGATAAGAGCCGGTGGCCAGGATCAGTTGGTCATAGGCGTAGCGCCCCGCCGAAGTCAGCACTTGCCGATGCTCGCGATCAATCTGAAGCACCGCTTCGCCCAGGTGCAGATTCACCCCATGCCCGGCATACAGACCCGCGGCGCCGAGGGCCAGGGTTTCAGCGCAGCTGCCGCTGAAATATTCGGACAGGTGCACGCGGTCGTAGGCACGCTGGCGTTCCTCACCGAACACCCGCAGCTCATAACGGCTCAGGGCGCCGCGTTCGATCAGTTGCTCGACGCAGTGATGCCCGACCATGCCGTTGCCGACGATGATCAGTTTTTCCCGCTGGGCGATGGTCGTTGCTGCATTCATACCCGATCCTCACTCAAGGCCATTCACGGTGGCTGTACTGCCGGGGCGAGCCCCGAAAAACAAAAAAAGGCGCCTGGAGCCGAAGCTCCAGGCGCCTTTGCCTGGTGGTTTTATGTAGTTCCGGGTGCAGATCGCCATTGACCCGCAGGAACGTTGTAACAGTGCAAAAGCAGGGACCGTGCCAACTGCCAAAGCCTTTGAAACCGGGCCTGTTCGCTAGCACAAGCGGCCGTTATCGACCCAGGCTGGTGCAACCCTCCCCCTTATGGGGCACTCAATACACATCGCGCAGATAACGTTTGCTGCGGCTCAATTCAGCAACGTAGGCGTCGGCCTGTTCGGTGCTCAAGGCGCCGTGCTCAGCCACCACCTGCTTGAGCGCGGCATCGACGTCACGGGCCATGCGCCCGGCGTCACCGCAGATATAGAAGTAGCCGCCCTCTTCCAGCCAGCGCCAGAGTTCGGCGCCGTGTTCGAGCATGCGCTGTTGCACATAGATTTTTTCCACCTGGTCACGTGAAAACGCTGTGTCCAGACGGGTCAGATGCCCCTCGCGCTGCCAGGCCAGGAGTTCGTCGCGGTAATAGAAATCACTGGCCGCCTTCTGTTCGCCGAACAGCAACCAGTTACGCCCCGTGGCGCCTTCGGCCTGACGCTCCTGCAGGAATGCCCGGAACGGCGCGACGCCGGTGCCGGGACCGACCATGATCACCGGCGCTGTGGCGTCCTTGGGCAGGCGAAAATGTGCGCTTGGCTGGGTGAAAATAGCCACTTTGCCCTGTGCCGCACGGTCAGCCAGATAAGTTGAGCAAACACCCTTGCGCTGACCATAACGGACCGTGGAAACGGTCAAATGAACCTGATCGGGGTGGAACCTGGCGCTGGAGCTGATCGAGTACAAGCGTGGCTGCAACGGTTTGAGCAGGCTCAGCCAGGTTTCCAGGTCGAGCGCCGGTTTGAAGGCATGCACCAGGTCAATCAGTTGTTTGCCCCACAACCACTCCTTGAGCGCTGCTTTGTTCTGCGCTTTGAGCAGGTCCTGCAGCTGCGCGTTGCCACTGTGCAGGGCAATGGCTTCCAGTATGGCCGGGGTGATCCGGGCGATTTCCAGGTGCTCGCCCAAGGCAGCGGCCAGCGGCATGTCGGCCTGGCCCTTGAGGCTGACCAACCGCCGGCCATCCAGACCGGTCGCCGCGAGCAGCTCGTCCACCAGCGCCGGACAGTTGCGCGGCCGCACGCCGAGGGCATCGCCGGCCTGATAGCTGAAGCCGCTGTCGGCCAGGTCGAAAACGATTTGCCGGGTTTCCTTGTTGGCGCCCGGGCTGTTGAGCAAGCGGTTTTCCAGCAACCTGGCGGGCAGCGGCTGTTGTTTGCTGAAGCCCGTGGCCGCAGGCTGGGACACAGGCTGGGACACAGGCAAGGCCAGCGTCTGCTGATCACGCCCGAACTTGGCCAGCAGCGCCTGCAACCACTGCCCTGCCGGTGCGGCAACGTCACCCTCGCAATCGACCCGATCCAGCAAGCGCCGACCACCGAGCTCGGCCAGGCGCTGGTCGAGCTTGCGGCCGAAACCACAGAACTGCTCATAGCTGGAATCGCCCAGGGCCAGCACGGCATAAGGCAGTCCGGCGCAACGTTGCGCATGTTCGCCCTGCAAGTCCTGCCAGAACGCCGCGCCGCTATCCGGTGCGTCGCCGTCGCCAAAGGTGCTGGCAATCAGCAGCAGGCTGGCGGGACTGTCCAGCTGCGCCAGCGCGACATCCTCCATGCAGCTTAACTGCACCGGCAGGCCAACCTCACGCAGCTGTTCGGCACACTGTTCGGCCAGGGCCTGACCGTTGCCGGTTTGCGAGGCCCAGAGTAACAGGTGCTGGTCCTGCATCGAGGCGATTGGTTGCTCGACTTGCACTGCGCTGATGCGTTCGCCAGCGACCCGGCTCAGGGCCACCGCGCAATACTTGAAGGCCGGTTGCAGCGACAGCGGATCGACGGCGTCGCTGGTGACTGCGTTGATGGCCAGGTTGTCGCCGTAGACATCATTCCAGTGAAACGGCGCAAAGCAGTTGCCAGGCAACACCCGTGTGCTGATGCGCGCGGGCAACACCGCCTGGCCGCGCCGCGAGCGCACTTGCACCTGGTCCTTTTCGGCAATGCCCAGGCGTTCGGCATCTTCGGGATGAATCTCGACAAAAGGGCCAGGATCGAGCTTGTTCAACGCCGCGACTTTGCCGGTCTTGGTCAAGGTGTGCCATTGATGCTGAACCCGCCCGGTGTTGAGCACCAGGGCGAACTCGTCATCCGGCAGCTCGGCGCTCGGCAGGCAGGGCCGGGCAAAGAAGCGGGCCTTGCCACTCGGGGTGGCGAAGGCAATGGCCGGCGCCTGGCCAGCGGCATCGCGATAGAGGCTCTGGCTGACCCCGTCATTGCGATAACGCAGCGGGCTGCGGCTGTCCTCACGCCCCGGCTGACACGGCCATTGTTGTGGTGCCTGGCGCAAACCGGCGTAGCTGATGCCGCGCACATCGTAGCCGGTGGCCGGATTCCAGGCCTGGCGGATCTCGTCGAACACCGCTTCGGCACTGGCGTAGCTGAACGCCTCGGCGTAACCCATGGCACAGGCAACACGGGCAATGATCTGCCAGTCGGGCAAGCTGTCGCCCGGCGGCTCGACAGCCTTGCTCATCAACGTCAGGTTGCGCTCGGAGTTGACCATCACCCCTTCGCCCTCGGCCCACAGCGCGGCGGGCAGGAGGATATCGGCATAGCGATTGGTCTCGGTGTCGAGAAAGGCATCCTGGGTGATCACCAACTCCGCCCGCTGCAAGCCGTCGATCACCTGTTGGCGATTGGCGACGCTGGCCACCGGGTTGCTGCAGATAATCCAGCAGGCCTTGATCTGCCCGGCTGCCAGTTGCTCGAACAGGGCTACGCTGCCGTCACTGCTTTCGCTGCGCAGCGTGCCAGCGGGCACCTGCCACAGCTCCTCGACGAAAGCGCGGTCACTCTCGACCAGGGCCGAACGCTGGCCGGGCAGGCCCGGGCCCATATAGCCCATCTCGCGCCCGCCCATGGCATTGGGCTGGCCGGTCAGGGAAAACGGCCCGCTGCCGGGCCGGCAAATCGCCCCGGTGGCCAGGTGCAGGTTGCACAGGGCGTTGGTCTGCCAGGTGCCATGGATGCTCTGGTTCAGGCCCATGGTCCAGCAGCTCATCCATTCCGGCGCCTGGCCGATCCATGCGGCGGCCTGGCGGATGTCGGCTTCGGCGAGCCCGGTGATAGCGGCGACCCGCTCGGGCGTGTAGTCCTCGAGAAAGTCCGGCAGGGCTTCCCAGCCTTCGGTGTAACGCTCGATGAAATCATGGTCACAGTGACCATTGTGCTTGAGCAGATAGAGCAGACCATTGAGCAACGCCAGGTCGGTGCCCGGTCTGATCTGCAGGAACAGGTCGGCTTTGTCGGCGGTGGCGCTGCGCCGCGGGTCGACGACGATCAGCCGGGCACCGGCCTTGAGCCGGTCGAGCAGGCGTAGAAAGAGGATCGGGTGACAGTCGGCCATGTTCGCGCCGATGACGAAGAACACCTCGGCACGATCAAAGTCCTGATAGCTGCCCGGAGGTCCGTCGGCCCCCAGCGACTGCTTGTAGCCGCTGCTGGCGCTGGCCATGCACAGGCGCGAGTTGGATTCGATGTGGCGGCTGCGGACGAAGCCTTTGGCCAGTTTGTTGCTCAGGTACTGGGCCTCCAGCGACATTTGCCCGGAGACGTAGAACGCCAGGGCATCGGGCCCATGCTCATCAATGACTGCGCGCAATCGCCGGGCCGTTTGTTCAATGGCTACATCAATGGGCGTCTGCACCGGATCGCGCTGATGCTGGTCACGCAGGTAAGCCTGCTGCATGCGCCCGGACTCGCGTAGCGGCTGATGTGCGGTCAGGCCTTTGGTGCATAAGCGGCCAAAATTGCTCGGGTGCTGTTTGTCCCCGCTGACCTTGGTCACCCGGTTGCCCTCAACCGTCATGACGATGCCACACCCCACACCACAATACGGGCAAACGCTGCGCACAGTGCTGCTGCTCATCTGCCAACCTCCTGCTTGCGCAAACAAAAAGGCGCCCTGTCGCCCCGGCTTGTGAAAACAAGCGGGAGCAACACGGCGCCTTTGTCGTGAACGGGGCAATCTGCGTTGATTGCCGGATATTCAAGCGTTAGCAAGGGTCGCGCCAGAACCGTACAAGCCCGTAACGACAGGCTTGCGCTGCAAACTCTGGCGAAATCTCTGCACCGTCTTGGGCGGGTATGCACCAAGGCGGCCCATTTCAGATTTGCCGCTACTTCCATGGCTCTTTACAATTCGCGCCACTTTGGTCGGTACCCGCACATCCTTCCGCCGCCCCCCGGAGCTTTTTCATGGAAGAAATAGAGCAGCACTGGCTGTATGCCCTGTCCGCGCCCATGGCCGCCCTCAATGGCGCCAGCTACACCGCCGCCACCTATTACGAACCGGCAGACGATGACGCAACGGACCTGCAGAAATGGTGGGGCATCAGCAATCGCCGGCAGTTGCTGGACATGCTGCACATGGCCGATGACGGCCATGCCACTGAAGTCAGCAATGCCTATTGGCAAGCCGCGCGTTGCCTGCCCAGCGAATGGCACGACGCGCTGGAGCAATTGAACCCGCGTCAACGCATCCAGTACCAGTTCGCCTACCGCACCCTGGCCGACTGTGGCCCGGGTGGCGTACGGGCCTGGGACCTGGGACGCATGGGCTTCCTGCTACGCAGCGGTCTGCGCAAAGGCTATGTCAGCGCCGATGAAAGCCTCTGGCTGCAAGGTCGCCTGGCCCTGCGCGCACGTCATTACTACAACGACTGGAACACCTACCTGGCGGGCTACATCTATGGCAAGGCGCTATGGAATTGCTCCGACAGCAGCGACGATGAACTGGCCCAGGAGCTCGCCCGCCAAGGGGGTGAACACTGGAACCGCTGCATTCTCAACAACCTGCGCAAAGGCGCCAGCGAACTGCTCGCCAGCCTGCCGTGGGACCTGCCGTTGAACCTGCCTGAACGCCCTGACACGCTGGAAGAGGATGCCTGGTCATGAGCTGCTGGATTCGCCTGGGCATTGAGCCGACCAACGACCCTGACCTGATTCGCGGCGCCTACCGCGCACGCCTGCCGCACCACCACCCGGAAACCGACCCGGAGGGTTTTCAGGCCCTGCGCCAGGCCTATGAAGCCGCCTTGCAGCTGGCCCGTGACGAGCAGAGCCCGACAGCCGCGGATGAAAGCCCTATGCCTGTCGAGGACGGTCCTGTCGAGCAGACTCAGGCAGCGTTTGCAGCGCTGCTCGAAGACTCGAGCCGACGCTTCGATCCCGCCGCCTGGCAAGCGTTTATCGAACAGCTTGACCAGTTGTCCCTGGATGACCTGGAGCCGGTCAGCTGGAACCTGCTCTACAACCTGATGCAGACCAGTCCGTTATCCCACAACTGTGTGCAGATGCTGGCTGCCCGCCTGGGCTGGGCCAGCCAGCTACTGAGACTGGAACAACCGGAACAGGTTGAGGCCTTCCTCGAACGCACGGCCGAGCCGGACCCGTTCGACACCGCGCTGATGAAAGACTGGTCGCCGGCTGCGCAGATGGAGACCTTGTGGTTCACCCGTAGCCTTGAGTATCTGTTCCATAACCGGCCACTGTTCGAGTACAAACGCTTCGCCACCACGCACACCTGCATGGCCTTGCCCGCGGACGAGGCCTTTATCCAGCGTTTGCTGGTGCAGTTCAGCCAGGCCGGCATCGCCAGCAAAACCTTCTGCGCGATGGTTGCCGAGCAACAGCGCCAGGCACCGGATGATCTCGACCTGCTGTATATGCTGGCCTGCCAGAGCAGCGAGTGCGGTCAGGAAGAACTCGCTCGCCAGTGCTGGACCCGCCTGTGGCGTGAACACCAGCATCCACGGGCCGCACGCTGGCTGCTGGAGCTGTGCCACAAGCACCAGCCGCAACGCCTGCCCTTGCTGATCCAGGCCTTCGATCGACTGGAGCCAGTCGCCACCTGGCCAGACGATCTTGAAGCGCCAGCGCAGGCCTGGGGCAGCCCGTCACAGCGCCCGGAAACCCTGACGCGCTGGTTCGAAGCCGCGCGCAACGGACTGCCTGGCATTGCCGGCACCTTTGTCGCCTGGCGGATGGACGGTGATGACGAACAGCCTTTGCTGGCCTGGCTGCTCGAAGAGCAGCAAGACACTCAGCTGCAGCGTCTGTACCGCCACGCCTGGGCACTGCATCGAGGCGACAGCGGCTTGCTGCACCAGCTCATGGCCGAAGCGCCCGGCGATGATCCGCTGGACGCGCTGATTCTCGAAGGTTTCCAGTACCAGGCCGGGCAACAGCTGCGCTGGTTGAACGAATCACCGATTGCCCTGGCCCTGACCGCCTGCATCAACAACCCTTCGGCCCAGGCGCAATTGCCCGAAGCCTTGCGCGAAAGCCACCTGCGGCCGGTGTGCCGCGACTGGATGCGCCGGGTGCGCAGTTACCCGGCTACGGGTCTGATACGCTTGGCCGAGGCGTTCAAGCCGGGCGGAATGTTCCCGGCACCTTATGCGCTTGAGCTTCAGGCGCAACTCGCCGCTGCCGGTATCGAACTGCCTCGCCCACCCGCCGATGAAGGCCTGTGGACCTGGCACCGGCAGAACCTGTTCATGCTGGCCCTGATCGACCAGCCGGAACGTTGGCTGGCGCTGACTTCGCCCGCCTTGCTGGCCATGCCCTACCCTGCCGATCACCCGTTTGCCCCGCTGCAGCAGGTGCTGCTGCGCCTGCAAGCGGAGCAAGGCAACCTGGACGGGATGCTGGGCTGGCTGGACGACCATGATCCGGTTCAGCAGTTGATGGGCCAGCGCCTGCTCAGCGTGCAACAGGTGCTCGACAGCACCAGGTTGCCCAGCAACCTGCAGCTCTTTGCCTGCCTTGAGCGTGATCCGGGCGCCTTCGAAGACGACATGCTCGGTTTGATGCTGCTCTGCGCCGTGCTGTATCACGACCCAAGCCTGAACGCCGAGCAGCACCGCGAAGTGTTGCAACAGATCGCCAACCTGACCTGCGCGCAGGACTGGTTCGAACCGTTTCGCGACGGGCTGATCAAGGGCGAACCGGTACGCCCGCCAAGCAAATTGCTCGAAGAAGATTATTTGCTCAACAGTACGTTGTTCTATACCGCGCTCGACGCCCTGAAGAACCTGGCACGATACGGTCGCGCCGGTGTACCGAGGGTCAAAGTGCTCAAGGAGCTGCAACGCGCCAAAGACTTCCCGGGCATGGACACCGGGATTCGCGCTGCAATGACGGCGTTGCTGTCCTGGTCCGAACGCTTGTTGCCGGCCAATTCCAGCAACCAGGCAGCGCCAGCCTCGCATATCTGGAAACTCGGTAGCCGCCTGAGTCGCAAAGCCTATGGCGTGCAGGTGGTCGGCAGCATCATCCTCGGGCCGTTGTTGATCCTGATGGCCGGGAGCATGCCGTTACAGATCCTCTTCGCCCTGTTGTTCGTCGGCCTGCTGGGCAGCGCCAGCCTGCGCCGTTTGCACGATATCGGCCGAGGCATCCCGACGCTGATCCTGTTCGCGGCGCTGCTGCCGTTCCTGCCGTTTCTGCCGCTGGTGCTGCTGATCCTGCCGGGTGAACCGCTGCCCAACCGCTACGGTCTGCCACCGGTAAACGCCGCGAAAAACAACCTGCAGGCGGGCCTGCAAGCGGCTTTGCGGCGCTTGAACGGTTAGAACCGCAGTTGCTCCAGCGCCTCGCTGAGGCGCTGGCGCTGACGGCTGATCTGCTCAGGCTGTTGGCTGGCCAAGGCGCTGGAAAAATCGTCCAGCCAGCTACCGATCCGCTCGCGGTCATCTCCCAGGCTCTGCATCCAGGCCCGCTCCAGACGGGCCAGCAGGGTGCGATTGGGCAACGCATCGCGTGGGTGGATTTTCAGCCCCGCAAGCCGCGCATGGCTGGCCTGCCGCGCCTGTTGGTCGAGCCCGGTGGGGCTGCGGTCGATGCTGTGACTATGCTGCTTGCCGGTGTCGAGCAGGGTCACGTCAACTTCCAGCAGGCCGTTGATGTCATAGCTGAAGCGCACATCCAGACTCTGGATGCTGCCATTGGGCGTGAGCTCGATATCGAAGGCGTCGATAAAGATATTGTCACGAACCCAGGGCCGCTCCCCCTGATACACCTCGATCCGGATCATTTTCTGCTCGGCATGGGTACTGCTGAAGCGCTTGACCCTGGACGTAGGGATCACCGTGTTGCGTTCGATGATCGGCGCAAACACACCGCTGACTTCTTCGCTGCGAGCAGCACTGATCCCCAGCGTGTACGGACAGACATCGGTCAGGATCAGCTCTTCAATGGCCTCGTCGCGGGCCTTGCAGGCCGCCTGGGTGGCGGCCCCGAGCGCGACGATGGTGTCCGGGTCCAGGTGCCGGTATGGCAGGCGGCCGAACAGGGTGGCGACCATCTGTTGCACCGCCGGCATACGCGTGGCGCCGCCCACCAGCACCAGGCTGTCGAGGTCCTTGGGGCTCACCCGGGCGTCGCGCAACGCCTGCTCGATCGGTGCCCGGATACGCGCCAGCAGCCCGGCCCAGATCTTCAGCGCGCGGGCTTCATCCAGTGACCATTGTCGGGTTTCACCGGCAACCTCACAGCTCAGGTGCTGCTCCCCCTCACTCAGTTTGCACTTGAGCTGCTCGATGGCATCGGCAAGGCTGGCCAGGGTTTGCGGCGCCACTGCCGAGGGTTTGAGTTGCCAGTCCTGCAAACAGGCTTGCAGCAGCGCCGCGGTGAAGTCTTCACCGCCGAGGAAGTTGTCACCGGTCGATGCATGCACCTCGATCAACGGCAGCGCGTACTCCAGCACCGTGACATCAAAGGTACCGCCGCCCAGATCGAAGATCAGCGTGCGCTCAAACTTCTTTTCGTGCAGTCCATAGGCCATGGCTGCGGCTGTCGGCTCGTTGATCAGGCGCTGCACGTTCAAGCCGGCGAGTTCGGCGGCGAAGCTGGTGCGCTTGCGTTGTTCGTCGCTGAAATACGCTGGCACCGAAATTACCGCCTCGCTCACCGGGCAGCCCAGGAAGGCTTCGGCATCGGCTTTCAAGGCACCGAGCACCAACGCCGAGAGTTCCTCCGGGCTGAACGACTGCTCACCAAGCTCAAGTTTCTTGTCACTGCCCATGAAGCGCTTGAAGGCGCCGACGGTGCGCTCGGGGTGAGTCGTCAGCCGTGCTCGTGCTGGCGCGCCGACCAGAATGCTGCCGTCGTCATCGAGACTGACAACCGAAGGGGTGAGGACATCGCCGAGGGCGTTGGGGATTAGTTGCGCCTGACCATCACGCCAGACAGCCACCAGGCTGTTGGTGGTACCCAGGTCGATACCCAGCAAAGGCGCCGGGGAAGTGCGTGCATCCTGCATGATTGATCTCTTGCTCAGTAGGGGCTGGCACGGAGAAAGCAGCGACGTACCAGCGTGCTGGTGAATTCTGGGCGAAATCCAGAAACAAAAAAAGCGACCCTAAGGTCGCTTTCTTTGTTGCTTCCGGGTGTTCAGTGGGCCCTGGAAGCTAAATATGGCGCAGCGGACGGGACTCGAACCCGCGACCCCCGGCGTGACAGGCCGGTATTCTAACCGACTGAACTACCGCTGCGCGATACACTGAGAAGTGGTGGGTGATGACGGGATCGAACCGCCGACCCTCTGCTTGTAAGGCAGATGCTCTCCCGGCTGAGCTAATCACCCTTTCGTCTCGGTGTGGCGCGCATTCTACGGAGCACCGAACACTCTGGCAAGCACTTTTTTAAAAAAATTTTTCAGGCGTTCCAAAGACTTAGCGGACTTGGCCTTAAGCGTCCGCTCGGAGAATAATGCCCTCCTTATGTGTTGAGGAGAGATTCACCCCATGTGGTTCAAAAACCTGCTGACCTATCGCCTGACCCAGGATGTCCCGTTCGATCCCGAAGCACTGGAAACCGCTCTGGCCAGCAAGCCGGCGCGCCCTTGCGCCAGCCAGGAGTTGACCACTTACGGTTTCGTCGCGCCGTTCGGCAAAGGTGAAGATGCACCTTTGGTTCACGTCAGCGGTGACTTCCTGCTGGTCGCCGCCCGTAAAGAAGAACGCATCCTGCCCGGTAGCGTGGTGCGTGATGCCGTTAAAGAGAAGATCGACGAGATCGAAGCCGAACAGATGCGCAAGGTCTATAAGAAGGAGCGCGATCAGATCAAGGACGAGATCATCCAGGCGTTCCTGCCGCGCGCCTTTATCCGTCGCTCGATGATCTTCGCTGCCATCGCCCCCAAGCAGGGCCTGATCCTGGTCAACTCGGCCAGTGCCAAACGCGCCGAAGACCTGCTCTCGACCCTGCGGGAAGTGATGGGTTCGTTGCCGGTACGTCCGGTGACCGTGAAGATCGCCCCGAGCGCGACCATGACCGACTGGGTCAAGACCCAGCAAGCCGCGCCTGACTTCTATGTACTGGACGAATGCGAACTGCGTGACACCCATGAAGACGGCGGCATCGTGCGCTGCAAACGCCAGGACCTGACCAGCGACGAGATCCAGTTGCACCTGGGCACCGGCAAGGTCGTGACCCAGCTGTCGCTGGCCTGGCAGGACAAACTGTCGTTCGTGCTCGACGACAAGATGGTCATCAAGCGCCTGCGTTTCGAAGAACTGCTGCAGGACCAGGCCGAAGAAGACGGCGGCGACGAAGCCCTGGGCCAACTCGATGCCAGCTTTACCCTGATGATGCTGACCTTCGGCGAGTTCCTGCCGGCGCTGTTCGAAGCACTGGGTGGCGAAGAGATTCCGCAAGGGGTCTGAGCCTGATCGCAAGGCCAGCCCGCTCCTGCAAATAACCTGTGGGAGCGGGCTGGCCCCGCGATAAAACCGGCAAACTCGCAAACCACAAAATCGGCAGCATCAAACCTTTCTCCTCCCTCATCGCCATCTCGCTTGGTTCATTACAAGCCGGGAGCGATGCCGCGTGCTCGCTGGAAAGACTTCAGCCTGTATTGCAATACAGCAGCTGATTACTTTGACAGCGTAACAAGACCCGACCCGGCTTAAGCACTCAGCAACAATCAGGAGAAATACGATGGATGATTCAAAACTTGACACGTCAAAATCATTTACCGCCGACGTGTACCTGGAGGACGGTGGTATACGCCGCCCTGTGCGGATCAACGACGGTGGCTGGCTGCAAATTCTGGATGCCCAGATCAAAGGCCATCCCGTGCTACCAACCACTCTGTGGTTTGGCTGCTATGAGGAAAACGGCGAAGCTATATACATCATCAAGGAATACACCAAAGGCGGCAGCAAAAACGGCAGCACATTAGATATCAGCAACAATGATTATTTAGGCTTCTACTCCAAATCGGCAAAGCATTGGCGGGTTACCCGACTGGATGGCGAGGAGCTGATTCCTAGATCTACACCCGAAGCACATATATCGGTCTCTACAAGAGGTGGCAGAAAGTGGACTGCTCAGGGCGAACACTGTGTGGTTTTGAAGGGTGGTGCTGACAGCAAGTTTTTAGTGCGCATCCATAAAGTGGGTGTCTATCATTTTTGATCGCATCAGCTCCCTGCGTGACGAAGGCTGATCCAGGACTTGTGACCTCCCAGCTTGCCCCGATAATTCAACATGGGCACCATACTGCCCACGGTGAGGACGGCCTCACGACGCACTGCGTGAACGTTTCGGGGACGGCCCCATCCACTGCTAGAGATGCTGCATGTCCTGGATCATCCTGTTTTTCGCCGGCCTGTTCGAAGTAGGCTGGGCTGTCGGCCTCAAATACACCGACGGTTTCACCCGCCCCTTGCCCACTGTCCTGACCGTCGCCGCCATGGCGATCAGCCTCGGCCTGCTGGGCCTGGCCATGAAGGAGCTGCCGCTGGGCACCGCCTATGCGATCTGGACCGGTGTCGGCGCCGTTGGTACGGTGATCGCCGGTATCATCCTGTTCGGCGAATCCATGGCGCTGGTGCGCCTGGCCAGCGTCGCGTTGATCGTCACCGGCCTGATCGGCCTCAAGGTCAGCGCCAGCTGACCTTGCCCTGTGCGGTCAGCGCAGGTTGCCACGCAACTGGCTGACCCGCTCACGCAACAACGCCGGTTGCGCCGCCTCTACCGGGATGGCGGATCCGGCCACCAGGGTTACCCGCGACCACAAACGGCGAAAGAAGCCCTTGGCCGGGTCGCGACTGAAGAAACTCCCCCACAACCCCTGCAACGCCAGGGGAATCACCGGCACCGGGGTCTGCTCGATGATCCGGCTCAGGCCGCCCTTGAACTCATCGATCTCACCGTCGGTGGTCAGCTTGCCCTCGGGGAAGATGCACACCAGCTCGCCATCGGCCAGGTAGGCAGCAATCTGCTTGAATGCCCGTTCATAGGTCTCGGGGTCTTCATTGCGTCCGGCGATGGGAATGGCGCCAGCAGTGCGGAAGACGAAGTTGAGCACCGGCAACTGGTAGATCTTGTAGTACATGACAAAGCGAATCGGCCGACGCACCGCTCCGCCAATCAGCAGGGCATCGACGAACGACACATGGTTACACACCAGTAACGCCGCGCCCTCCTCCGGAATCTGCTGCAGGTCGCGGTGCTCGACCCGGTACATGGAGTGGCTGAGCAGCCAGATCATGAAGCGCATGGTGAACTCGGGCACGATCCTGAAGATGTAGGCGTTGACGCCGATGTTCAGCAGCGACACCACCAGGAACAACTGCGGGATGGTCAGCTCAACCAGGGTCAACAGCACGATGGTGACAATCGCCGACACCACCATGAACAGCGCGTTGAGAATGTTGTTGGCGGCAATCACCCGCGAACGTTCTTGCTCAGGCGTACGCGACTGGATCAGCGCATACAGCGGCACGATATAAAAGCCGCCGAAAACGCCGAGGCCGACAATTGCCAGCAACACCCACCAGGCTTCGGACATGCCCAGCAACGCCAGCC
Organism: Pseudomonas sp. GW821-FHT10B02; assembly: GCF_059415665.1. NCBI lineage: Bacteria > Pseudomonadati > Pseudomonadota > Gammaproteobacteria > Pseudomonadales > Pseudomonadaceae > Pseudomonas > Pseudomonas sp. GW821-FHT10B02. The sequence goes on from NZ_JBWKNR010000007.1 coordinate 180,387, forward strand.
AGTCATGCGGCGTCGCCGCGGGCGGAACATCCCCAGAGTGCCACCACCAGAGCAAACCGAACAGGGTCAGGCCGAACGAGCCGAACGGCACCAGGCCGATCTCCACCTTGTGACCGCTAAGGCGCTCACACAGCAGCGAGCCCAGGGCGATGCCCACCGAAAACAAGGTCAGCACCAGTGTGACTACGGTCTCGTCGCCGTGCAGCCAATCCTTGGCATAGGCCGGAATCTGCGTGAGATAAATGGCGCCGACGAACCAGAACCAGGAGTTGCCGACAATCGAACGCGACACGGCCGGAGTCTGGCCCAGCCCCAGGCGCAAGGTCGCCCACGACTGAGTGAAGATGTTCCACTCCAGTTTCATCTGCGGCGACGCCGCACTCGCCCGCGGAATCCACTGGCTGGACAGGTAACCCAGCGCAGCCACCAGAACCACCGCACAGGCCACCACCGGCGCATAGTGGGTGCTGGACATCATCACCCCGGCGCCGATGGTACCGGCCAGAATGGCCAGGAAGGTGCCCATCTCGACCAGGCCGTTACCGCCGACCAGCTCCTGCTCATGCAGGGCCTGGGGCAGGATCGAGTACTTGACCGGGCCGAACAGCGCCGAATGGGTGCCCATGGCAAACAGTGCCAGCAGCATCAGCGCCAGGTGGTTGCTCAGAAAGCCGATGGCGCCGATGGCCATGATGCCGATTTCGGCCAGCTTGATCAGGCGGATCAGCGCATCCTTGGGGTACTTCTCACCGAACTGTCCGGCCAGTGCGGAAAACAGGAAGAACGGCAGAATGAACAGTAAGGCGCAGAGGTTGATCCAGATCGAGCGGTCACCGTCGATGGCCAGTTTGTAGAGAATCGCCAGGATCAACGACTGCTTGAACAGGTTGTCGTTGAACGCTCCCAGCGACTGGGTAATGAAGAACGGCAGGAACCGTCGTTTGCCGAGAAGGCTGAACTGCGAGGCTTGACTCATCGTCCGTGTACCTGAGTGGGGCTTTGTCATTGGAGGCACGCAGAGCGGACAAAGCCACAATCACTCAGGTAAATGCAATCTACTTGTGTAACCCGGCAATGCATGGCGAGACGAACAGTTCACCGCGCCAGGCCCCGCGCAGGGTGAGACTGGCGACCATCATCCACAGGCCGGCCAGCGCCACCACCAGCACCAGGCCCATGTGCTGGAAGAAAGCCAACCCCAGCCAGGCACCGAGCTTGAGGGTGGCCAGGGTGTAGACCCCCAGCGGAAAGGTGAAGCCCCACCAGCCCAGGTTGAACGGCATGCCGTGGCGCATGTAGCGCAGGGTGATCAGCACGGCAGTGAGCAACCACCACAAGCCGGCGCCCCACAACACAATCCCGGCAACCAGACCCAGGCCGCGGGCAATTTCACCCAGGTCGCCGAAGCCGTTGGCAGCGAAGATCGCCGGTGCGTCGGCGCCCAGCAGCAACATGCCCAAGGCACCAGTGCCGATCGGCCCCAGCGCCAGCCAGCTGGAAGCGGCCATGTTGGCGTGGGGCAGCTTATGCAGGGCCATACGCAGCATGAGGATGGTCAGGATGCTGAACGCCACCGGCAGCGAAACCGCCCACAACACATAGCTGGTAATCAGCACCAGAAATTGGCTGTGGGCATCGACCAGGTGCGGCGCCAGTTGCCCGCCACTGGCCGCAGCCACCTCAGCGGCAACCACCGGCAACAGCCACACCGCGGTCATCTGATCGATACTGTGCTCCTGGCGGGTGAACATCAGGTAAGGAATGGCCACGCCGCAGAGCAACGCCAGCCCCACATCGAACCACCACATGGCCTCGACCCAGGGCACGATGCCTTCACCCCAGCGATTGACGCCAAACAGCAAGCAACCGTTGAGGATGGTGGCCAGCCCCATGGGGATGGTGCCGAAGAACATCGACACCGTGGAGTGGGCAAAAATCTGCCGCGCTTCATCGAAGAACATCAGCCAGCGCGCGGCATACAACACGCTGAACAGGATGAACAGGGCAATGGTCAGCCACCACAAGGCTTCTGCCGTTCCATGCAGGCTGTCGATGCCGATCTGCATCAGGGCCAGGGCCAAGACCCCGGTGCCCATGGTCGCGGCGAACCAGTTGGGGGTGAACTGACGGATGACTTCACGCGGGTGAGCCAGATGGCTCAACGGGCGCAGGGGTGAAGCGGTCTGTTGCAGGCATGGCATGGTCGGAGTCTCCTGTAGTCCGGTGACGTGAGACCATCTTATGCTCGCAAAGAATATCCATATAACGTGTATTTTCTCTATCTGTTATCTATTTCATAGATATGGATCCAGATCTATCCACCCCTTCCCGCCCAGGCGTATGCTTGGCCGCTGACGGCCCCAACGCAATAACAACAAGGACGTGCCATGCTCGAAGCCGTAAGACGCTACAACCCGCAGGTGCGCCTGCTGCTGACCACCACTTTTGTCTTGACCCTGGCGCGGGCGATCACCCTGCCCTACCTGGTGGTCTACCTCGCGGAAAACTTCGCCTTGGATGTCAGTGGCATCGGCCTGATGATTGGTGGCGCGCTGATCGTCGCCTCGCTGCTGAGCCTGTACGGCGGCTACCTGATCGATACGCTGCGCAGTTACACGGTGATCATCGTCTCCACCCTGGTCTTTGCCATCGCCTTCGTTACCGCCATCGTCAGCCGCGAACTGAGCCTGTTCTTCACCAGCCTGGTGGTGATCAACCTGGCGCTGGCGGTGGTCGACATTGCCGCCAAGGCCGGGTTTTGTGCCCTGCTACCGCTACGCTCCGAGGTGTTCTCGATCAAGTACACCTTGAGCAACGTCGCCTACGCCGTCGGTCCCTTTGTCGGTGTGGCGCTGATCATGCTCGACAATCACCTGCCCTTTCTGGTTTCGGCGGCGTTGGGGCTGGCCATGTGCCTGTGCTACCGGCGCTGGGGCGAGCGCTCGGCGCGGGCGCAACTGGACGGCAGCCCGCCGGCCGGTTTTCTCAGTGTCGGCGGACAACTGCTCAAGGATCGCCGGTTGGTCTGCTTCACCCTCGGCGGCGCGCTCAGTGCCGTGGTCTTCGGTCAGTTCACCGCTTACCTGTCGCAGTACCTGGTAGTGACCACCAATGCCAGCGAGGCTGCGCGGTATATCAGTTACCTGGTCGCCACCAACGCCATCACTGTCATCGCCTTGCAGTATGTGATCGGGCGGCGCATCAACAGCCGCCAGCTGATGCCCTGGTTGCTGGCCGGCATGGCGCTGTTCCTGGCTGGCCTGCTGGGATTCTCCCTGGCCCAGTCGCTGCTGGTCTGGTGCCTGGCGATGCTGGTGTTCACCCTCGGCGAGATCATCGTCATCCCGGCCGAGTACATGTTCATCGACAGCATCGCCCCCGAGCATCTGCGCGGGGTGTATTACGGCGCGCAGAACCTGTCCAACCTCGGCGCAGCGCTGGGGCCGGTGATCTGCGGTTTTGCCCTCGCCCATCTGGTGCCGGTGGCCACCTTCTATCTATTGATTGGCTCGGTGCTGCTGGCGGCGCTGTTTTATTACCTGGGGGCTCGGCGCTGACCTCTTTCGCGGGGCAAGCCCGCTCCCACCGGTGGGAGCGGGCTTGCCCCGCGATTGCCTGACAACCGCCCCCCTGACCTGCGACGCTCTGCCACTGCTACCATGGTCGGCGCTGACGAAGCGCCAGCGGCGTGCCAGACTGATTGATCGAGGTTCGCCGTTACACTGACGGCTGTTTTTGTTTCGGAGTAGTCATGTCGCTGTCCAGTGGGCTGATCGCCGTGGTCGCCCTGGCCTATATGGCCATCATGTTCGCTATCGCATTTTATGGCGACCGCCGCAAAACGCCGCTGCCACCGCGCCTGCGTGCCTGGGTGTACAGCCTGTCGCTGGCGGTGTACTGCACCAGCTGGACCTTCTTTGGCGCCGTCGGTCAGGCGGCCGAACAGCTCTGGGCGTTCCTGCCGATCTACCTTGGGCCGGTGCTGTTGCTGCTGTTCGCGCCCTGGGTGCTGCAGAAGATGGTGCTGATCAGCAAGCAGGAAAACATCACCTCGATCGCCGACTTCATCGCCGCCCGCTACGGTAAATCCCAGTCCCTGGCAGTGGTGGTGGCGCTGATCTGCCTGGTCGGCGTCCTGCCGTATATCGCCTTGCAGCTCAAAGGCATCGTGCTCGGCGTCAACCTGTTGATCGGCGCCAGTGCCGACGCCACCGGCAGCCGCGTGCAGGACACCGCGCTGGTGGTGTCACTGGTGCTGGCGTTGTTTTCCATCGTTTTCGGTACCCGCAGCCTGGATGTCACCGAACACCACCGCGGTATGGTCCTGGCGATTGCCTTCGAATCGCTGGTCAAACTCCTGGCGTTTCTTGCCGTCGGCGCCTTTGTCACCTTCGGCCTGTTCAACGGCTTCGACGACCTGTTCAGCAAGGCACAACTGGCCCCGCGCCTGGAAGGCTTCTGGAACGAGACCATCAATTGGCCGTCAATGATCGTCCAGACCGGCGTGGCGATGATGGCGATCATCTGCCTGCCACGGCAGTTCCATGTCACCGTGGTCGAGAACATCGAGCCACAGGATCTGCGCCTGGCCCGCTGGGTATTCCCGACTTACCTGATCCTCGCCGCGCTGTTCGTGGTGCCGATTGCCCTGGCCGGACAAATGTTGCTGCCAGGTGTGATTCCCGACTCTTACGTCATCAGCCTGCCGCTGGCCGAAGCGCATCCGGCACTGGCATTGCTGGCGTTCATCGGCGGCGCCTCGGCCGCCACCGGCATGGTGATCGTCGAAGCAGTGGCGCTGTCGACCATGGTCTCCAACGACATGCTGTTGCCCTGGTTGCTGCGCCGCAACAACGCCGAACGCCCCTTCGAAGTGTTTCGCCACTGGATGCTCTCGGTACGCCGGGTGACAATCGTCGTCATCCTCCTGCTGGCCTATGTCAGCTATCGGCTGCTGGGTTCTACCGCAAGCCTGGCGACCATCGGCCAGGTTGCCTTTGCCGCGGTGACACAACTGGCACCGGCCATGCTCGGCGCCCTGTACTGGAAACAGGCCAACCGTCGCGGGGTATTCGCAGGTCTTGCGGCGGGGATATTCCTCTGGTTCTACACCCTGGTCCTGCCTATTGCCGCCCACAGTGTGGGCTGGTCGCTGGAGCTGTTCCCAGGATTGGCCTGGCTGCACGGCAACCCGCTGAACCTGCCGATCACCCCGCTGACCCAGGGCGTTGTGCTGTCGCTGGCGGGCAACTTCACCCTCTTCGCCTGGGTCTCGATCCTTTCGCGCACCCGCGTGTCCGAGCACTGGCAGGCCGGCCGCTTCATCGGCCAGCAAACCAGCGCCCGCCCCAACAGCCGCTCCTTGCTGGCCGTGCAAATCGCCGACTTGCTTGAACTGGCGGCACGCTTTGTCGGTGAAGAACGCGCGCGGCAGAGCTTCATCCGCTTCGCCTACCGCCAGGGCAAGGGCTTCAACCCCAACCAGAACGCCGACGGCGACTGGATCGAGCACACCGAGCGCCTGCTGGCCGGTGTGCTCGGCACCTCGTCGACCCGTGCCGTGGTCAAGGCGGCCATCGAAGGCCGCGACATGCAGCTTGAGGACGTGGTGCGCATCGCCGACGAAGCCTCGGAAGTACTGCAGTTCAACCGCGCCCTGCTGCAAGGCGCGATCGAGAACATCAGCCAGGGCATCAGCGTGGTCGACCAGAACCTGCTGCTGGTGGCCTGGAACCGCCGCTATCTGGAACTGTTCAACTATCCCGACGGCCTGATCAGCGTCGGCCGGCCGATCGCCGACATCATCCGCTACAACGCCGAACGCGGCCTGTGCGGCCCCGGCGAAGCCCAGGTGCATGTGGCCCGCCGCCTGCACTGGATGCGCCAGGGCCGTGCGCATACCTCCGAACGGCTGTTCCCCAACGGCCGGGTCATCGAACTGATCGGTAACCCGATGCCTGGCGGCGGTTTCGTCATGAGTTTTACCGACATCACCCCGTTCCGCGAAGCCGAACAAGCCCTCAAGGACTCCAACGAAGGCCTTGAACAACGGGTCGCCGAACGAACCCAGGAGCTCTCGCAACTGAACCAGGCGCTGACCGAAGCGAAAAGCCACGCCGAAGCCGCCAACCAGTCCAAGACCCGCTTCCTGGCGGCCGTCAGCCACGACCTGATGCAGCCGCTGAACGCTGCCCGGCTGTTCTCTGCCGCCCTCTCCCACCAGGGCGACGGACTGTCGGCAGACGCCCAGCAACTGGTCCAGCACATGGACAGCTCACTGCGTTCGGCCGAGGAGCTGATCAGCGACCTGCTCGATATCTCGCGCCTGGAAAACGGCAAGATCACGCCCGACCCGAAACCCTTCGCCCTCAACGAGCTGTTCGACACCCTAGGCGCCGAATTCAAGGTGCTGGCCCAGCAACAGGGCCTGGATTTCCGCCTGCGCGGCAGCCGCCTACGGGTGCACAGCGACATGAAACTGCTGCGGCGGATCCTGCAGAACTTCCTGACCAACGCCTTCCGTTACGGCAAGAGCCCGATCCTTCTGGGCGTACGCCGCAACAACGGCAAGCTGTGGCTGGAAGTCTGGGACCGTGGCCCGGGCATTGCCGACGACAAGCTGCAAGTGATCTTCGAAGAGTTCAAACGCCTGGACAGCCATCAAACCCGCGCCGAAAAAGGCCTGGGCCTGGGCCTGGCGATCGCCGACGGCCTGTGCCGGGTGCTCGGCCATTCCCTGGAAGTGCGCTCCTGGCCCGGCAAAGGCAGCGTGTTCCGCGTCAGCGTGCCTCTGGCCACGACGCCGGCTGTGGCCGTCGTCACCCCGGCCGAGCAAGCCGGGCAGCCACTGGCGGGGATGCAGGTACTGTGCGTCGACAACGAAGACAGCATTCTGGTCGGCATGAACAGCCTGCTCAGCCGCTGGGGTTGCCAGGTCTGGACCGCGCGCAACCGTGAGGAGTGCGATGCCCTGTTGAACAAGGGCATGCGTCCGCACCTGGCATTGGTCGACTACCACCTGGACGACGGCGAAACCGGTACCGAACTGATGGCCTGGCTACGCACGCGCCTGGGCGAACCGGTGCCTGGCGTGGTGATCAGTGCCGATGGGCGCAGCGAGACGGTCGGCCAGGTGCATGCCGCCGGCCTCGACTACCTGGCCAAGCCGGTCAAGCCGGCGGCCTTGCGCGCCCTGCTCAATCGGCATCTGAGCCTGGTCCAGTAAGCGCGCTGGCGGCCAGCGGGTCGCCTTCGCTCATGGCCCGTTCCAGCAAGTCGGCCGGCAGGCTCTTGCTGGCGCGGGCACCGAGCAACTTGAGCTGTTCGCTACGGCTGATCAGATTGCCGCGACCTTCGCAGAGCTTGTTGCGCGCGGCGCTGTAGGCTTTATCCACCTGCTGCAGGCGATTGCCCAGTTCGTCCAGGTCCTGGATGAACAACACGAACTTGTCGTACAGCCAGCCCGCACGCTCGGCGATTTCCCGGGCATTCTGGCTCTGGCGTTCCTGCTTCCACAGGCTGTCGATCACCCTCAGGGTCGCCAGCAAGGTGGTTGGGCTGACGATAACGATCTGCCGGTCGAAGGCTTCCTGGAACAGGTTCGGCTCAGCCTGCAGCGCTGCGGAAAACGCCGCCTCGATCGGCACGAAGAGCAGGACGAAATCCAGGCTGTGCAAGCCTTCCAGGCGGTTGTAATCCTTGCCGGACAATCCTTTGACATGGTTGCGCAACGACAGCACGTGCTGCTTGAGCGCCGCCTGGGCAATCTCGCTGTCGTCAGCGGCAACATACTGTTGATAAGCGGTCAGGCTGACCTTGGAGTCGACCACCACCTGCTTGTCACCCGGCAACATGATCAGCACATCCGGCTGGAAGCGTTCGCCGTCAGCACTTTTGAGGCTGACCTGGGTCTGGTATTCGCGGCCCTTTTCCAGCCCTGCGTGCTCCAGCACCCGCTCGAGGATCAGCTCGCCCCAGTTACCCTGGGTCTTCTGACCCTTCAGCGCCTGGGTCAGGTTGGTGGCCTCATCGCTCAGGCGCAGGTTGAGCTGCTGCAGGCGCTCCAGCTCCTTGGCCAGGGAGAAGCGCTCGCGGGCTTCCTGCTGGTAGCTGTCTTCAACCCGCTTCTCGAACGCCTGGATGCGCTCCTTGAGCGGGTCGAGCAATTGCCCCAGGTGCTGCTGACTGGTCTGGGCGAAGCGTTGCTCACGCTCGTCGAAGATCTTGGTCGCCATTTCCGCGAACTGGGCACGCAGCTCATCCCGAGAGCCCTGGAGATCGTCAAGACGCTGCTGGTGGCTTTCCTGCTGTTCACGCAGCTCGGCGCTCAGGGCCGCGCTGTGGGCATCCAGACGGCGTAATTCGGCCTCACGGGCGCTGCGTTCGATCTGCCAGGCATGGGCAGCGTCACGGGCGTTGTCACGGTCGATCTGCAGCAGCTCCAGCTCACGGGCCTGCGCCGCCAGCGTCGCCTGCTTGGCCGCATTGGCCTGGCTCAGGTCACTGATTTCGTCGCGACTGGCGTCGAGCTGGGCGAGCAAGCCTTCCTGGGCCATCTGCGCACTGCCCAGACGCTCCTCGAACAAGGCCGCCTGCGCCTCACGGGCGGCCTGTCGCCGTTGCTGGGCAAACACCCATCCCAGGCACGGCACTGCGGCCACCATGATACCCAGCACGATGCTGGTCAGATCCAACGCCATTACCACCCGAATACCCCCAGCTGAAATCAACGGCTGAGCTTATCAGCCTTGCCGCTGTACTGCAGTCAAGCGTCTGGCAGCTGTTTGAGCAAACGCCGGGCTTCCTGAGAGCCTTGGGACGCCGCCAGCTCCAGCCAGTAACGCGCTTGCTCGGGTTCATTGATCTGCGCCTGAGCACACAAGCGGCCGTATTCGAGCTGGGCACGCCGGTCCCCGGCACGCGCGGCCTGGCGCAGCAGGTCGTGGCCGATACGCCGATCGCGGGCATTGCCGCAATCACGACAGAGCATTTGCCCCAGACGGCTTTGCGCAACCACCACGCCCTGACGTGCAGGTTGCTTGAGCAAGCGCCCGGCAAAGTGCTTGACGTTGGGGTTGTCACCCAGACGCGGATTGTCGAGCAGCCACAAAGCGACCTTCAAGGTGAAGCGCTGGGGCTCGGGCAAGGGCGGTGGAGCGGACGAAATGGCGGGGATTCTGGCGCGAAACTTCATAACCAACAGCGAAGGCAACTCGAGAGGCGCGCCACTCTACTCCATTTTTCCGACAATGGCCCGAGCCCTTTCGATACTTTTTTCAAAATATTTCTGTGTTTATTTATTGACGCCGGTTGCGGAATTTTCTTCTGACAGAAGTCCACGCGCTGATTGTCGGACACATCGGAAAAAGCTGGCACGCCCGTCCTAGAGCAAGCGCTCGGGACAATCCACAGAAGCTGTGGATAACTCGGTGGACAACCCCCTCCAGGACCCCGCAAACCCCCATGAAATGGGGCTTTCGCTCAAACTGTCGATTTTTTCACCAGCTAAAATAAGTGTTTTTTTTCATTGACTTAAGCTTACGGTCAAGTCATTGGCGGGCCCATCAGGTGCTGTTACAGCGCTGTAACATCAATTGCGCCAAGTGTGCACAACCGCCCCAAAGGAAGGCAGTTCGCTGCACGAATTTGGCACGTTCCCTGCCTCTGCGTCCTTTTGCCAGGTCTTCACAGATGGCAAAAAACGCGAGATACTGATCGGCTCCTCTGATGAAAAGCCATCAACCCTTGTCAAGACCCGGCCATTGCTGTAGTCTTGCGACCGTTAGTACCAAGCTGAAAGTCAATTCTGGCCAAAGCAGTCCTTACAGCGCCCTGCCCACCTTGGACCAGCGCCTGTTGAAACAAGGACCGGCCCACTTGATGGTTCCCAGGTAAATCACTTCTTACTCTGACCGAACCAACCTGCAGATTGATCAGGATCTTCACCCCGTGGCATAGAACCTCGACCCGGTGTGTTGCCTGCCCTCTGACGTACCTACCAGTCAGCCCCAGCGCCACATGATAAATGCGCCCAAAACTGGCTGCCCTGTTCCAGTCAGGTTCTTCGCCCAGACTAAATCCCGGCGTTACTGGAACGTTTTAAGTGTGCACGGATCGAAACCGTGTCTATTGCAGGAACATCTAATAACTATGACTCACTCTATCCATACTCAGGCTGCGATTCGCACCCTTTCCCAGGCATTTGCCCCATTGAACTGCCTGATCCTGGCGTCGCGCAAAGGCGGCTTCAGCTTCACCCTGGTCAACGAGCACGGCATTGCCCGTCACAGCGAGCGCCTGTACCCCGAGCAGTACAGCCAGTCCGAACCGCTGCAAGCGGTCATCGAGCGCACCCGTCAGGCCCTGGTTGCCTGACCCCGCTACGCTGCAACAGCTCAAGCCCCGCCCTCTCGCGGGGCTTTTTTATGCGTGTGGGAGCCAGCCTTGCTGGCGATGCCCGGTATAGCCGGGCCAGGGGTGCTATATGCGCCAAACGCGGACCGCCCCATCGCCGGCAAGGCCGGCTCCCACAGCCTAACCCGTGGAAGACAGTTGCTCTGAACGGGCCCGGCGCTAATCACTCCACGGCATATGATTTATAACCAAAAGCCGCAAATGTTTTAAAAACAGACCTTTACACCGCGAATATGACACTACACTTCAACTCAAGCGGCATAGGCCGCTTCCGGCGGGCCTGACCGACTCTCCAGCTGCCAAGCTCCAGCGTCCGCCGGCCAAATTCAAGTTCGAGGGCATTATGGGTATCGCCGCGAGCGAGTTGAGCCAGTTTGTCATCCGCCCGACTCTGATCTACCTGGGCCGTCACAGCCCAAGCGCTGAAGCTCTATTACTAGGCATTGCCGCCAGCCAGTCCGCACTCGGCTCAGCCCTGCATGATCGCCGCGGCCACGGCCTCTACCGTATCGGCGAACTTCGCCACCAAAGCATCTGGGACCAGTTTCTGGCCCGCGACCCGGAACTGGCCAGCCTGGTCCGCGGCCTGGCCAGCCAGCATGCGTTCCTCAGCGGCCCGCACCTGGAACTGACGGTCAACCTGCGCTACGCCACCGCCATCGCCTGGATGCTCATTGAAGAACAAGCCCCCCAACTCCCCGCTGCCGACGATCTACTCGGCCTGGCACGCATCTGGCGCCAGACCTTCCAGCCCCAGGGACGCCTGCGCGATTTCACCTGCGCCTGGCAAACCTGCATCGCGCCTGTGACTCTTGAAGCCTGCTGATAGTCACTGAACTCCATATTCGGAAAACTCCCACCAATCTGGTCGGATTGTCCTACAAAACCGCTCTATCTCCTGCGATACAGCCTATAGCGCTGCGGGCGAAATGTTGGTAGTTTTCGCCCCGGAGATCCCAAGGAGTTCTAATAATGAAAAAAGTAATGCTCAAAACCTCTCTCGGCCTCGCCGTCACACTCGCCTCGACTCAATTGTTCGCCAGCGGCTTTGCCCTCAACGAACAGAGCATCAGCGGCATGGGCACAGGTTTCGCGGGTCGTTCTTCTTCTGCCGATGATGCCAGCACCGTATTCGGCAACCCTGCCGGTATGTCGCGCCTGAAACGCGAGCAGGTCACCGTGGGTGGCGCAGCCATTTTTGCCAAAACCGACATCAAGGACGGTCGTGGCACCTTTGGCGGCAGCAATGACGGCGACATGGTTCCAACCGTCGGCGTTCCAATGGGCTTCTACGTCAAGCCAATCGATGAACACTGGGCTTTCGGTATCGGTATGTATGTACCGTTCGGCCTGGTCACCGACTATGAAAGCGGCTTTGCCGGCCGTTACTTCGGCAGCAAAAGCGAAGTCCAGATCGTCACCCTGCAGCCAACCATCAGCTATGCCTTCAACGACAAGGTTTCGATCGGTTTCGGCCCGACCATCAACCGCATCGACGGCACCCTGGAATCTGCTGCGCTGAACCGCCGCTCGCCGGGCCGCGATGACGGCAAAGTGAAGATCTCCGGTGACGACACCGCCATCGGTTACAACATCGGTATTCTGGTACAGGCAACTGACAGCACCCGCGTCGGCCTGACCTACCACTCGATGGTCGATTACAAACTCGAAGGCGACACCAAGATTTCCGGCTCCGGCTTCGGCCCGTTCAGCGGCAGCAAGTTCGACGCCACGTTGAAAATCAAGACCCCGGAATCGGTCGACTTCTCGGTTACCCACGAGCTGAATGCCGACTGGACGCTGTATGCCGGTAGCACCTGGACCCGCTGGAGCCGTCTGGAAGCCATCACCGTCAACAACGAGGGCGTCCCGGGCGCATTGGCACCAGCCCTTGGCCAGATCAGCGAAGAGCAGAACTGGCATGACACCTGGGCTCACGCCATCGGTGCAGCCTACAAGCTGAACAAGGAATGGACCCTGCGTGCCGGCTTCAGTGTCGACCAGGCGCCAACCAACAATGCCAACCGCTCGCCGCGCATCCCGACTGGCGACCGCACGGTGTTCAGCCTGGGCGCTGGCTGGAGCCCGAACGATGACATGACCATCGACGTGGCCTACTCCTACCTGATGGAAGAAGACGTCAAGGTCAATCAGCGCACCTCGCCGACCGACCCTGCTCACTTCAAAGGCTCCTACAGCGCCAAGTATGAAAACAGCGCTCACGGTCTCGGTGCTTCCCTCACCTACCGCTTCTGATTTCATCCTGCTGTAAAAAAACCGCCTTCGGGCGGTTTTTTTCATTCTCGTTCGCCAGCCGGCCAGGCACTGCCCAGACATGCCTGCAGATAGTCCATGAAAACCCGCACCTTGGGCGTCATGGCAAAACGGTCGGCCACACACAGATAGATATCCATTGGCTCGGTCTGGGCATACGCCTGGCTGGGCTGTGAGTATTCGAACAACGCCACCAGTTGCCCGCGCTCGATATAGGGACGAGCGACGAACTCGGCCAGGCGTGCGATACCGCCATGATTGACGGCCATCTGGGTCAGCACATCGATGTCGTCGCTGATCAACACATCAGCGAACTCGGCATCAAAGCGCAGGCCGTCGCGAACGAACCCCCAGCGCAGAAAGCGCCCGTCCACCGGGTAGCGAAACACCAGGCAACGATGCTCCTTGAGCTGCTCCGGCGCACCTGGCCAGCCGGCCTGAGCCAGATAGTCCGGTGAGGCACAGCAAATGAACGGCACCCGGGCAATGCGCCGCGCCAGCAAGCCATCATCCAGCTGCGGCTTGATTCGGATGCTGACGTCGACACCTTCCTGGGCATGGTTGACGCGTCGATCATTCGTAACCAGTTCAATCGAAAGCTGCGGATAACGCGCACTGAAACCCGGAATCAATGGCGCCAGCACATGACGGCCGAATGCCGAAGACGAGGCGATACACAAACGCCCCTTGGGCTCGCAGTCTGGCGTGGTGACTGCCAGATGCGCCTGCTCAAGGTCACGCTCAATGTGTTTGACCTTCTCGTAGTAAAGCGTGCCACTGGGCGTCAAGGCCATGCTCCGAGTGGTCCGCGATAACAGCCGGACCTCGAGGTGCGCCTCCAGGCGTGCAATGTTCTGGCTGACCGCCGCTGCACTCAAACCCAGGGTTCTGGCGCCACCGGCAATGCTCCCGGCTTCGACAACCTTGATGAAGCTCTTGATAGAGCCGAGCAGATTCATGCGGATCAGTCCGAGATTCGTAAGGTTCTCTTTATAAAGACCTAAGCCGAACCCGTCTACCTGAGGCGCTGTTGCGCTTGCTAGGATGCGCCCTCCACGTCACACAAGGAGTCCGCATGACAACCCGCAACGCCACCCGTAGCCGCCGCAAACTTGGTGCCCGCGCCACCCCTTACGTGTTCGCCTTCTATATGTCGGCGATCATGGCCTTGCTGATGTGCTTCGTGATCACCGCCGCCACCGCCGGCGTCGATGCGCACTACCTGAGCAAGGTGCTCAAGGCCTATCAACTGGCCATGCCGGTCGCGTTTGCCTGCGTCTTGGTGGTACGCCCGATCGTACTCAAGCTGGTGGCCTGGACCGTTCACCCTGGCCACTGAAACCGCAGGTTACGGCTGCGAAGCGATGGCCTTCTCGATAGCAGCGGTGAACTCGGGATCATCCGGCTTGGTCAGGCTGGAGAAGCTGGCGATCACCTTGCCCTGGCGATCGACCACGTACTTATAGAAATTCCACTTCGGTGCACTGCTCTGCTCGGCCAGTTCCTTGAACAACGGTGTCGCATCGCTGCCACGCACCGGCTGCGGCTTGGTCATGGTGAAGGTGACGCCATAATTGGCGTAGCAGACCTTGGCGGTCTTCTCGATGTCGGCGTCTTCCTGCTTGAAGTCGTTGGACGGCACCCCGAGCATTTCCAGGCCTTGCCCATGATAGGTCTTGTAGACGCGTTCAAGCCCCTCGAACTGCGGGGCGAAGCCACAGTAGCTGGCGGTGTTGACCACCACCAGCGGCTTACCGGCAAAACGCTCACACAGGTCGACCTGCTCCTTACCGCGCAGTTCCGGCAGGCTGCCCTGCTTTTCAAGCAGCGCCGGACAGTCTGCGGCCTGCGCTGACGCCGCAGCCATCAGGGTGAATAGTGGAACCAGGATCCAGCGTGTACGCATCGTCGTCTCTCCTTTGAGCCCGCCTATAGCCTGCAGAATACGCTTAGCACACGCCCATGCCCAACTGCATCAACGCCAGACCACCCTCATGCCAGCCCCACCAGATCAGGGCCAGCAGCAGTAACGCGACCAGGGCCAGCAGCCCGCGCAGGGCAAAGCGGTTCATGCCGCTTGCGCCTGCAGGCGCGCCACAGGACGTTCGCGCACCGGCCAGTTGAGCGCCGCCGCCAACAGGCTGAGCAGGATCGAGATCTGCCAGACCAGATCGTAATTACCGGTCTGGTCGTACACCACGCCACCCAGCCAGCCACCGAGGAACGCTCCCAGTTGGTGGAACAGGAAGACAATACCGCCGAGCATCGACAGATTGCGCACACCGAACAGGGTCGCCACCGTGCCATTGGTCAGCGGCACCGTCGACAGCCACAGCAAGCCCATGGCGATGCCGAACAGGTAGGCACTGAACTGAGTGACCGGCGCCCACAGGAACAACACGATGACCACCGCGCGCAACAGATACAGCGCGGTCAGCAAGCGCGGCTTGGACATCCGCCCGCCCAGCCAGCCGGCGGTGTAGGTACCGACGATATTGAACAAGCCCACCAGCGCCAGCACCGTGGTGCCGATGGTTGCCGGCAGGTGCTGGTCAACCAGATAGGCCGGCAGGTGCACGCCGATGAACACCACCTGGAAACCACAGACAAAAAAGCCCAGCGCCAGCAACCAGAAACCGGAGTGCGAGCAGGCCTCACGCAGCGCCTGGCCCAGGCTCTGCTCGCCCCCCTGGCTGGGCAGCGGACGATCCTTCAGCAAGCCCACCAGCGGCACGATGAACGCCACCAGCAGGCCCAGCACCAGCAACGCTGCCGACCAGCCCAGCCAGCCAATCAGGCCGAGCGTACCCGGGAGCATGGCGAACTGGCCGAAGGAGCCTGCGGCACTGGCAATACCCATGGCCATGCTGCGCTTTTCAGCCGGTACGGCACGACCGACCACGCCAAGGATCACCGAGAACGAAGTGCCGGAAAGACCAATACCGATCAGCAGGCCAGCGCTCAAAGACAGGGTCAGCGCCGAATCCGACATCCCCATCAGCACCAGGCCTACTGCATAGAGGATACCGCCGACCATCACCACTTTTGCCGCACCCAGGCGATCGGCCAAGGCCCCGGCGAAGGGCTGCGCCAGGCCCCAGATCAGGTTCTGCAAGGCAATGGCGAAGGCGAACACTTCACGCCCCCAGCCAAATTCCGCGCTCATCGGCGCCAGGAACAGGCCGAAGCCATGCCGCACACCCAGCGAGAGCGCCAGGATCAACGCCGCTCCCAGGAGAATCCAACCACTGGTCCGCCATACCGATGTCATTATTGTTCTCTCCGCAGCGCCGCAAGGTTATGCGGGTATATACCCGCTTTAAGTCAAAAAAGCCTCAAGCCAGTATCTCTAACAGACGTACCAGTTCATCACGCTGTCCTTCACCCAGGGTATCGATCAGACTTGCCTGGGCTTTTTCCCAGGCAGGCTCGGCAGCCTGCAAACGCTCATGGCCCTGCTCGGTCAGCAGCACCAAGCGGTTGCGCAGGTCGCGGCCTTCAGCCAGCGCCACCAGCCCTTCGGCTTCCAGCACCCGCAGGTTTCGCCCCAAGGTACTGCGATCCAGGCCCATGGCTTCGGCCAGGGTCGAGATACTCGGCTGGTCGAGGCGACGCAAATGCCGCAACAGGGAAAACTGCGCGACATTGATCCCGAAGCCTTCAAGGGCTTCGTCATAGTGCCGGCTGACCCCACGGGCAGCACGACGCAGGTGGGTGCAGATGCATTCACTGGTCAACATGGATACGTGTATATACCCGCACATTTCTCGGCGCAAGCATTTCCTGATCAAGCTACGGCTGCAGGCGCTTTCGAATCGGCTCGAACTCGGCTGTGGCTGCCCAGGGAATGGGCGCCCCGAATGGCCAGGAACTACAGCGCCAAACTGAGCAAAACCGCCAACTCCAGCAATTCCAGTAGCGCACCGGCAGTGTCACCGGTGGTCCCGCCCAACCGCTGAATCATCAGTCGACGGAGCCAGAAAAAAGCTACACCCGCGACAGCCAGAACGTACAACCCTTGCAGCCCCGTCAGACACAAACACAGGACGGAACTGGCAAGCAGCACCCATACCCCGCTACGCCATGGCACATGATCGGCCAAGGCCTGCCCCAATCCCCCGGCCCGCACATAGGGCGTGGACAAAAACAGCCCGAGCAAAGCAGCCCGGCCCAGCAACGGCGCTACTATCAACAACAGGCCCTGCCCTCGCTCCACCAGCACCAGCAACGCGCAGAACTTGAGCAGCAGCACCAGTAGCAGCGTCACCACGGCAATCGGCCCACTGCGCGGGTCTTTCATGATTTCCAGGGTGCGTTCGCGGTCGCCGAAGCCGCCCAGCCAGGCATCGGCACTGTCGGCCAGGCCATCCAGGTGCAGACCGCCACTGAGCAGAACCCAGGCACTAAGCAACAAGGCGGTGTGCAGCAGCAACGGACTGCCGTCGAGCAAGGTATTCAAGCCCCACAGCAGTACGCCAAACAACAGCCCCACCAGCGGATAGAACAGCAGCGAGCGGCCCAATTGCTCAGGTGTCGGCATCCCCGGCAAACGCACCGGCAGGCTGCTGAGAAACTGCAAGGCAATCCAGAACGCGAGCATCTCAGTGCACTTCCCGCAGACTGCCGTCAGCCAGCACCTCAAGGCGGCACAAGGCGCCATGACCGACTTCGACCTGCAGTAACTGCTCGCGAGGCAGGCCCCTGGCCCGCGCCAGCAACAAACGCATCACACCGCCGTGGGTGACCAGCAACAGGTGCTTGCCAGCATGCTCCCAGTGCAATTGGGCAATGGCGGCCAGTACCCGCTGCGAGAAGTCGAGCACCGGTTCACCGCCAGGCGGGGTGAACGCATAGGGATCGGCCCAGAACTGCCCCAGTTGCTGCTCATGGGTGAGCATCAGGTCAGCGGCACTGCGCCCTTCCCACTCACCGAAATGCAGCTCCTGCAACCCGGGCGCCAACTGCACCGGCAAGCACATTTGCTCACCCAGCGCATAGGCAAAACGGGCACAGCGCTGCAAGGGTGAGCTGACCAGAACCTGCCAGGGCCGGGCTGCGTCCACTGCGGCCTGCATCTGTGCCCAGCCCTTGGCGGTCAGGGCATCGTCGAGGCTACCGCGCAGGCCGCCGCCCAGCTCGGTTTCACCATGGCGCAGCAAGTCGATAATCATGCCGGACGGTCCGCCACCGCAGCTTCGGCGAAAGTCGCCATCTGCCCGTGCAGATCGCAGGCCAGACGCAATACGGGGACCGCCAGCGCCGCACCACTGCCCTCGCCCAGACGCAAACCAAGCTCCAGCACCGGCTCGGCATCCAGCTCGGCCAGCACCCGACGGTGCCCGGGCTCGGCGCCGCAGTGACCAAACAGCAGCCAGTCACGACAATCCGGATTGATCCGCACCGCGACCAACGCGGCAACGGTACAGATAAAGCCATCGATCAGCACGGTAATACCGACCTGGGCGCAGCCCAGATAGGCACCCACCAACGCGGCGATTTCAAAGCCACCGAAGCAAAACAGCTGCTGCAACGGATCATCCGCCAGACCCTTATGGAGCGCCAAGGCGCGCTCGATCACCTCGGCCTTGTGACGAACGCCAGCGGCATCCAGGCCGGTACCCGGACCGCTGAGCTCGATCGCCGGACAACCGAGCAAGGCACAAGCCAGGGCACTGGCTGCAGTGGTATTGCCGATGCCCATCTCACCGCCAATGAACAGCTGGGCACCGCCGGCCGCTGCACGCAAGGCACTTTCACGACCACCTTGCAGCGCTTGCATGCCCTGCTCCCGGGTCATTGCCGGGGCCTTGGCAAAGTTCGCCGTGCCCGCCCCCACCCGCAGGTGACGCACACCCGGCAGGCTCAAGTGCAGGTCGATGGTGCCCAGGTCCACCACCTCCAGCTGCGCATTGAGCTGACGCGCCAGCACGCTGATCGCTGCGCCACCGCCAACAAAATTCTGCAGCATCTGCCCGGTCACCGCCTGGGGATAGGCGGAAATACCTTCGGCGACTACCCCGTGATCACCGGCGAAGATCGCGATGCTCACCTGGTCCAGGCGCGGCTTGAGCTGCCCCTGCAAGCCAGCGAGTTGCACCGCGATCCGTTCCAGCCGCCCCAGCGAGCCGGCCGGCTTGGTCAATTGCTGTTGACGCGCCAGGGCCTGGTCGCAGGCAGCCTGGTCAACGGCGCGGCAGGCATCAAGCCACCAGTTGTGACTCATGGTGCAGTTCCTTTCAGGGTAAGGGGTAGACCGGCGACAGTGAGCACCACACGTTGGCAACGCTCGGCAATCGCCTGGTGCAGCCAGCCGGCTTCATCGACATAGCGGCGGGTCAGCTCGCCCAGCGGCACAACGCCAAGACCGCTCTCGTTGCTGACCAGAATAATTTCACCCGGCAACCCGGCCAGACAATCGAGCAGCGCCGTGCGCTCGGCCAGCAGACGCTCGGGATCGTCCAGCATCAGCAGGTTGGTCAGCCACAGGGTCAGGCAGTCGACCAGCAGGCAGCGCTCGACGCTGGCGTTGGCACGCAGGACATCGGCCAGGGCCAGCGGCTCTTCGATCAGCCCCCAGCTGGAGGGCCGGCGCTCACGGTGCAGTTGCACCCGGGCATTCATTTCACCATCCAGCGGTTCGCTGGTGGCGATGTAGGTGACCGACAAGCCGCTGCGCTCGGCCAGTTGTTCAGCCAGACGGCTCTTGCCGGAACGGGCACCCCCGAGGATCAGGTTGAGCATGTCAGTTCAGTCCGCACAGTTGGCGTAGGCAGGTGGTATCCAGGTGCTGCTCGACCAGGTCGGCGAGGCGCTCGATGTCGCGCTCGCGCAGCGCCTGGTAATCGATCTGTTCGACCTCATGCAGACCGGCCCAGCGCAACAATGCCGCGCACGACTGCGGGCTTTCGAACAGGCCGTGCAGGTAGGTCGCGAGAATCTGCCCGTCAGCACTGATGGCGCCATCGCTGCGACCGTCCGCCAGTTGCACCGCAGGCCGCTCCAGGGCCGCGCCCTGGGTCACCCCGGCATGGATCTCATAACCGCTGATCGGCGCCTGCTCCAGTTGCAAGGTACCCGCGACATTACGCAGCTGCTTGTGCGCCTCCAGCACGGTGACGAAATCGAGCAAGCCCAGGCCATCGCTGCTGCCGGCCGCCCCTTCCAGCCCCAGCGGATCTTCCACCCGCTGGCCAAGCATCTGCAGGCCGCCACAGATGCCCAGCACCTTGCCGCCATAACGCAGATGCCGGGCGATGGCCTGATCCCAGCCACGGGCGCGCAATTGCGCCAGATCGCCGCGCACGCTCTTGGAACCCGGCAGGATGATCAGGTCCGCAGGCGGAATCGGATCGCCTGGGCCGATGAACTGCAGGTCGACTTGCGGGTGCAGGCGCAGCGGGTCGAAATCGGTGTGGTTGCTGATGCGCGGCAGCACCGGCACGATCACTTTGAGTGCGCGCGCCGCCTTGTCACCCTGGCGCTGGTCGATACCGTCCTCGGCTTCCAGGTGCAGGTCCATCACATATGGCAGCACGCCCAGTACCGGTTTGCCGGTACGCGCCTCAAGCCAGTCCAGGCCCGGCTGCAATAACGCGATGTCACCCCGGAAACGGTTGATGACAAAGCCTTTGACCCGCGCCTGCTCACTGGGCGACAGCAGCTCCAGGGTGCCGACCAGATGGGCGAACACCCCGCCGCGATTAATGTCGGCAATCAGGATCACCGGACAGTCCACCGCTTCGGCAAAACCCATGTTGGCAATATCGCCGGCACGCAGATTGATCTCCGCTGGCGAACCGGCGCCTTCGACCATTACCACCGGGTACTGGGCGCTCAAGCGCTGATGAGACTCCAGTACCGCCTGCATGGCGATGACCTTGTAATCGTGGTACGCCACCGCGTTCATGCTGGTGACCGCACGGCCATGGACGATGACTTGAGCGCCGGTGTCGCTATTGGGCTTGAGCAGCACCGGGTTCATGTCGGTGTGCGGCGCCAGCCCAGCGGCCTGGGCCTGAACCGCCTGAGCTCGGCCGATCTCGCCGCCGTCGGCGGTCACGGCACTGTTGAGTGCCATGTTCTGCGGCTTGAACGGCACCACCGCCACGCCCTGGCGCAACAACCAGCGGCACAGCGCGGTCACCAGGGTGCTCTTGCCGGCATCGGAGGTGGTGCCCTGCACCATCAGGGTACTCATGGCTGTTCCTTGCAGTAATCGTTGAATGCCTGTTGCAGGCGCTGAAAGTCCTGCTCGGTGGCCGGCAAACCAAAGCGCAGGCTGGCAGGCTGGTTGAACAGACGCAGCAAAATGCCCCGTCGGGCCATGAACTCATGCAGCAGCACGGCTTGATCGCTAACCAGATACTGGAACAGGTCGCAGCCCCCTGTCGGGGCAAAGCCTGCGCGGCTCAGCAAGTCTGCCAGGCGCTGGCTGGCTGCCGCGCAGCGAGCGATCTGGCGTTGATGCGCAACGCTGTCGAGCAGGCAAGCCTGGCCGAGAATCCGCGTTGGCCCGCTGACGGTCCAGGGCCCCAGCAGTTCGGCCAGGCGTTGCAACAACACCGGTTCAGCCAGCACAAAGCCCAGACGTACACCGGCCAGACCGAAGAACTTGCCGAACGAGCGCAGCACGATCAGCCCCGGACGTTGTGCCTCGGCGCCAATGCTGTGCTGCGGGGTGTTGTCCATAAACGCTTCATCGACCAGCAACCAGCCACCACGCGAGGCCAGGCGGGCATGCCAGGCGAGCAACTGCTCAGCCGACAGCAGGCAACCGGTGGGATTGTTCGGGTTGACCACCACCAGCACATCCAGGCTGTCGAGCAGTTCATCCACCTGCTCACCCTGCAACTCAAGCACCTGATGCCCGGCACGACGCCAGCCTTCGGCGTGTTCGGCATAACAGGGCGACACCACGCCAACCGTGCCGCGAGCGCGCAGGTGCGGCAAGGCCTGGATTGCAGCCTGAGAGCCGGCCACCGGCAGCGCCTGCTGGACCCGGTAGTACTCGGCCGCAGCCTGTTCCAGGCCATCGTCGGTTTCCGGCAGGCGCGCCCAGGCCTGCAGCGGGATTTGCGGAATCGCGTAAGGCCAGGGCGCAATACCGCTGGACAGGTCCAGCCAATGCTCCCGGGCGATACCGTAGTGCTGCACTGCGCGCTGCAGGCGCCCACCGTGCTCAAGCATAGAATTCAGCTCCCAGACACAACAGCAGCAACCACAACCACACGCCCTGGCAAACCAGGCGCCAGCCACGCTCAATCGACTCGGCATCAGCCACCGGGCCTTCGCCCAGTTGTGCGCGTTCGTGCAGCTCACCGTGATAGACCGCCGGACCACCCAGCTCTACAGCCAGGGCACCGGCGCCTGCGGCCATCACCGGACCGGCGTTGGGGCTGTCCCACAGCGGCGCCTGACGTCGCCAGCATTTCAGTGCCAGACGGGTTTTGCCAAGCAGCGCGTAGGTCAGCGCCACCAGCCGCGCTGGAATGTAGTTGAGCACATCATCTATGCGTGCAGCGGCCCAGCCGAAACGCTCGAAACGTTCATTGCGATAGCCCCACATGGCGTCCAGGGTGTTGCTCAGGCGATAAAGCACCACACCCGGAGCGCCCGCCACGACAAACCAGAACAGCGCGGCAAAGACCGCATCGCTACCATTTTCCAGTACCGACTCGGTGGCTGCGCGCGCCACGGCGGTTTCGTCCAGTTCGCGGGTTTCGCGGCTGACCAGAAAACCCACACGGCGGCGTGCTTCATCCAGGTCACCGCGGCGCAAAGCGTCGGCCACCGGGGTCACGTGCTCACCCAGGCTGCGCAGGCCCAGGGCGCAATACAAGGCCAGCACTTCCACCAACCAGCCGATATAGGGCAGCCAGGACAGCAAGGTGGCCAACAGGGTCAAGGGAATCACCGCCAGGAACCAGGCGGTCACGCCATGGCTGCGCCAGCCACGGCCAGCGGCGTTGAAACGCTGCTCCAGGCGCCCGGCCAGGCGGCCAAAGGCAACCAGCGGATGACGCCGCTGGGGCTCACCCAACAACGCATCCAGCGCCACCCCGGCAACGGTCAGCAACGCCACACTCATCAAGACTCTCCCCACTGGTTTTCATACAGCATGTCGCTCAAGGGCCGCGCCGTGGCCCAGCCTTCGAGGACCAGCATCGGCGCGGGATAGAACGCCTGGACCGGGCCCAGGCAGAGAATCGCCAGCGGCTTGGCACCGGCCGGCATCCCCAGCAGCTGTGCCAGCGCCAGGGGCTCGAACAGCGATACCCAGCCCATGCCCAGGCCTTCGGCACGCGCTGCCAGCCAGAGGTTCTGGATCGCGCATGACAACGAGGCGAGGTCCATCTCCGGCAAGGTGCGACGGCCGAAAATGTGCTTGTCGCGGTCATCCATCAACGCCGCCACCAGCACTTCGGCGCAATCGCTGATGCCTTCGACCTTGAGCTTCATGAATTCATCGGAGCGCTCACCCAGTGCCTCAGCGGTGCGTACTCGCTCGGCTTCCACCAGGCCCTGGATACGCTGGCGCAGGTCGCGGTCGGTGATGCGGATAAAGCGCCATGGCTGCATCAGGCCGACGCTGGGCGCCTGATGCGCAGCTTCAAGCAGACGCGCAAGCAACTCAGGCGCTACATCGCCCTGGATGAAGTGCCGCATGTCACGGCGCTCGCCGATGGCCCGGTAAACCGCAGCGCGCTCGGCGTCTGTGAAAGCCTGGTCGCTCATGGTGCCAACAGCGCCGCCGCCGCGTGCGGGTTGGAGGCAAAGTAGAAATGCACGTAGGACGCCGTCAGCCGGCCACAGCGATAGACCGCTTCGGCGCCACGGCCGCCATTGGGGCTGTGCCCGCGGGCAATCGGCTCAAGCGCGGTAGTGGTCAGCGAGTGGTGATAGGTATGGCCGCGCAAGGTGCCTTCCGGCAGCTCCACCGCCTGCAGCGCCAGGGCTGCGAGGCGCTTTTGCATCACTGCTTCGCCTTCCAGCAAACCCAGCAACTCGGCACGCTCGCCCGCAACATCGGTCAAGGCCTCAAGCAGGTAGAGCATGCCGCCACATTCGGCCAGCACAGGCTTGCCTGCCTGATGATGGCTGCGGATCGCGGCGAGCATCCCGTTGTTGGCAGCCAATGCCTGGTGATGCAGTTCCGGGTAGCCACCCGGCAGGTACAGGCTATCTGCCTGCGGTAGCGTGCGGTCATGCAGTGGTGAAAAGAAGCTCAGCTCGGCGCCCATGGCCCGCAGCAGGTCAAGGTTGGCGCCATAAGTGAAGGCAAAGGCTTCGTCCCGCGCCACGGCGATGGTCACGCCATCGAGCAAGGGCTCGATAACTTCGACAGTCGGCGCCGCAAACGCCACCGCCGGCGGCAGGGACGACTCACAACTGGCGCCGAGAGCTGCGGCTGCGGCGTCCAGACGAACATCCAGATCATTGAGCTCGCTGGCCTGGACCAGGCCCAGATGGCGGCTCGGCAATTCAATCCCGGTTTCCCGCGACAGGCCGCCGTACCAGCGCAGCCCTTCGGTAAGGCTGCCTTCGAGCAACTGGGCGTGACGCAAGGTACCGACACGGTTGGCCAGTACCCCGGCAAACGGCAGGTCGGGCTGATAGCGCGCCAGGCCCAGGGCCAGGGCGCCGAAGGTCTGGGCCATGGCGGTACCGTCGATCACCGCCAGCACCGGCACATTGAAATGGCGGGCAAGGTCGGCACTCGACGGCGTACCGTCGAACAGGCCCATGACCCCTTCGATCAGGATCAGATCGGCATCGCCGGCTGCTTCCCAGAGCAGCCGGCGGCTTTCCTGCTCACCGACCATCCACAGGTCCAGCTGGTACACCGGCGCACCGCTGGCCCGCTCGAGAATCATCGGGTCAAGGAAGTCCGGGCCGCACTTGAACACCCGCACCTTACGCCCGAGGTTGCGGTGCAGCCGCGCCAGGGCAGCGGTCACCGTAGTCTTGCCCTGGCCTGAAGCCGGGGCGGCAATCAGCACCGCCGGGCAGTGGCGCGTGTCACTCATAGTTCAACGCCCTTCTGGGCACGGATACCGGTCTGGAAAGCGTGCTTGACCATGCCCATCTCGGTGACGGTGTCGGCCAGTTCGATCATTTCATCCTTGGCGCCACGACCGGTGACGATCACGTGCTGCATCGGCGGACGCGCCTGCAGGTCGCTGAGCACCTGTTCGAGGTCAAGGTAGCCATGCTTGAGGGCTATATTCAGCTCGTCGAGCACCACGAAGGTGATCGTCGGGTCCTGCAGCAACTGGCGCGAAACGGCCCAGGCCGCTTCGGCTGCGGCGATGTCACGCTGGCGGTCCTGGGTTTCCCAGGTGAAGCCCTCGCCCATCACGTGATAGCGCACCTGTTCGGGGAAACGCCGGAAGAACAGCTCTTCGCCAGTGCTGTTGCGGCCCTTGATGAACTGCACCACGCCGCACTGCATGCCATGGCCCATGGCCCGGGCGAGCATGCCGAAAGCCGAACTGCTCTTGCCCTTGCCGTTACCGCTGAGCACCAGCAGCAGGCCGCATTCGTTAGGGGCGTTGGCAATACGCTCGTCGATTACCGCCTTCTTGCGCTGCATACGGGCCAGGTGGCGTTCGTCACGCTCGGTGGATTCAGTCATCGAAGTCTCCGCAAACCACTGTCAGCCAACCTGCAACGCGCCTGGCAGCACAGGGCTGCACAGCGTTCGCGGCAAAGAGATGGCAACAGATCAATGGACAAGGCAGACGGAAAAACGCGCAGGGCTGCGGCACAGGCCGAAGAAACCGCGCATCACCCTCCGTGATGCCGTTGGCTGTTACAGGCCGGTCTCCGGGCTTGTGAGCGGGGTCATCAACACCCAGGGTCGCGCGCCTTCCCGGGTGCGATCACCCAGTGGCCATGCGCGGCCTTGACTCACCTACCGTTGCGGGGGCAGCGCCGGACTCGCACGCTATTGCGCACCCACCGGCTTCCCTGTTTCACCCTGCCAGACCACAGCCCACAGAGCACCTGAAACAAGTCGCGAAGGTTAGAGGGTTGCACCCGGAGCGTCAATGAAAGGCGCAGCACTGGCCTGGATCAATGGCGTCTTTGTCATCTTGTGCCACCCTGATATCAGTGATATCAAATAGCCATAAATTGGCTGTCTCGATTACAACGATAAAGGAGAGAGCGGCATGCAAGGCCTGATCATCAATAACCCGCGCCTGGAATTCCTGCGTCCGGCTCTGGAACGCTGGGTCGAATGCATCGACCGCTGCAACCAGACCCTGGGCGACGGCGAGGCCCCTTACTGGCACGGCGCCCAAGCGAACCTCGGCGTGCTCTCGGCCGCAGCCTGGCAAGCAGAGCTGATCACCTTGCAACATCACCAGAGCAAGAAGCAGCGTGACGAAGGTGAGCGTGAAGGTTACTGCGACCTGTACATCGCCAATCGCGAAGAAGCCGCCTACCTGCAAGCCAGCCAGCGCTGGCCACGCATCGCCCGCCTGGACCTGAACAACGCGCTGCAAGAGACTGTATTTGCCGCCCGCCAGGTGGCTGCACCCAGCCAGCTAAAAGTCGCCGCGCTGTTCGCCAGCCCCTGGAAAGCCGGGCAGCATGCCAGCCCCGAAGAACTCCAGGACCTGGTCGACGACCTGCAAAAGCACACCGCCTGTGCCATTGCCTGGTACTTCCCCTATGCCTACCGCAAGCTGCACAACGAGGCCGGGCAGTATCATCCCGGGGTTGCACTGCTGCTCAAGCAGGCCTGAACAACGGAACCTCGCGGATGTTGAGCACCTCTACTTTCAACAGAGGCCAGCTTTGCGAGGGCAACGCCATGGATATGACCCGTATCACCGTGCTGCTGATAGTTGCCGCGGGAATCAGCGGCTGCGGCGAGACTGCCCGGCTGGAGGTCAGTGACGGATTCGGGCCATCGCCTCAACTGCCCGAGCCGAACAAGACCCTGATCCCCACCGTCAACATCGCCCCGGCCATTGGCTGGCCACCAGGCACCAAGCCTGTGGCTGCACCTGGCACCCAGGTGACCGCCTTCGCCGAGGGCCTGGATCACCCGCGCTGGCTGTATGTCCTGCCCAATGGCGATGTGCTGGTCGCGGAAACCAACGCCCCGCCCAAGCCCGAGGACGGCAAGGGCATTCGTGGCTGGGTGATGGGCAAGGTGATGAGTCGCGCCGGTGCCGGCGTGCCCAGCGCCAACCGCATCAGCCTGCTGCGCGACAGTGACCATGACGGCGTGGCCGAAATCCGTACCACCTTTATTGAAAACCTCAATTCGCCGTTTGGCATGGCCTTGGTCGGCAACGATTTCTATGTAGCCGACACCGATCGGCTCATGCGCTTTCGTTACCAGCCCGGGGCTACTGAAATTACTTCGTCTGGCACGCTGGTGACCGAATTGCCCGGCGGCCCGCTGAACCATCACTGGACCAAGAATGTCATCGCCAGCCGCGATGGCAAAAAGCTCTACGTTACGGTTGGCTCCAACAGCAATGTCGGTGAGAACGGCATGGATCAGGAAGCAGGTCGCGCCGCCATCTGGGAAGTCGATCCGGCCAACGGCCAGAAGCGTCTGTTTGCCTCGGGCCTGCGCAACCCCAACGGCATGGCCTGGGAGCCGCATAGCGGACAACTGTGGACCGCGGTCAACGAACGGGACGAGATCGGCAGCGACCTGGTGCCCGACTACATTACCTCGGTCAAGGACGGTGGATTCTACGGCTGGCCCTACAGCTATTACGGCCAACACGTCGATGAACGGGTCAGCCCGCAGGATCCGCAGCGGGTTGCCAAAGCCATAGTTCCTGATTACGCCGTAGGGCCGCACACCGCCTCACTGGGCCTGACCTTTGCCGAACCCGGCGTACTGCCGCCACCTTTCGAGCAAGGGGTATTCATTGGTCAGCACGGCTCCTGGAACCGCAAACCGCACAGTGGCTACAAGGTGATCTTCGTGCCGTTCAGCACCGCCGGCAAACCGGCCGGCAAGCCGATCGACCTGCTGACGGGCTTTCTCAATGACGAGGGCAAGGCCATGGGGCGGCCGGTCGGGGTGATCAATGATCAACGCGGTGGTTTGCTGGTGGCCGATGATGTTGGCAACAAGATCTGGCGGGTGAGCAAGGTCCGGTAAGCCTATCGCGGGGCAAGCCCGCTCCCACAGAGTCAGTCCAACCTGTGGGAGCGGGCTTGCCCCGCGATTCAACGCTTACGACACAACGTCAGACCATCCCCTATGGGCAACATCGACAGATCCACCCGCGGATCGCCCTTGAGCCCCAGGTTCAACGCCTGGATCGCCCGGGTATCTTCACTGTCGGGCTGCGCCTGCAGCACCCGCCCGCTCCACAAGGTATTGTCGAACAACACCAGCCCACCCGTACGCAGCAAGCGCAGGGCCTCTTCCAGATACTGCGGGTAGTTGCCCTTGTCGGCATCGATGAAGATCAGGTCGTAACGCGCTGACGGCAAAGTCGCCAGCGTTTGCAAGGCAGGCGCCAGGCGCAACTCGATACGCTCTGCCACGCCGGCCTCCCGCCAATAGCGCCAGGCGATGGCGTTGTAACTACCTTCAAGATCGCAGCACAACAACTGCCCCTGCTCCATGGCCTGGGCCATGCACAGTGCGCTGTATCCGGTGAAGGTCCCGACCTCGATCACCCGCTGCGCACCGATCAGGCGCACCAGCAGCGCCAGCAACTGGCCCTGCTCTGGCGCCACCTGCCAGCGCGCCTCGGGCAAGGCCTGGGTTTCGCTGCGCAAACGGGCCAGCAACGGCGTCTCGCGAAGAGAAACCGCTTGCAGGTAATGGTAGAGAGCATCGTCGAGGTAGAGCGTTTGTGCCGTCATCGCCTACCTCGCAAGGTCAGGGGTTGCGCGCCAGGTGGGTCGGCGCCAGCACCCGCTTGGCGTTGAGATAGGTTTTGTTCCAGTAGCTGTTGGACAGGTAGTCCAGACGCACGGTTCCGCCCGCAGACGGGGCATGCACGAAACGGCCTTCGCCGACGTAGATGCCGGCGTGGCTGACCTGCGAGCCGCCATTGGTGGCAAAGAACACCAGGTCCCCGGACTGCAGGGCACCACGGTCGATAGTCGGCGCGCGCACGCCGATCATTTCACGGGTGGTGCGCGGCAAAGCAATACCGGCGGCATCGCGATAGACGTAACCGATCAAGCCACTGCAATCAAAACCCGAGTCCGGCGTATTGCCGCCCCAGCGATAAGGCGTACCGACCAGGCCCAAGGCACGGAACAGCACATCTTCGGCAACCGGAGAGAAATATACCTGAGGCGCCATGACGACTGGCTCGACCACCTTGGGCGGGGTCGGGGCATGGCTGGAGCAGGCACCGAGCAGTGCCAGCAGGGAAAACAGAGCGAAGCGCGCCTTTATCGCCATGGTCAGAACATCCTGTCTGAAGCCGTCCGGCGGTGTGGCCGGAAATAGGTGAGAATTTAGATTAGACGCTTTCTGTAAACACGCACGGCGACGAGCTTTTCAGCTACGTCGCCGTGATACCGCAAGGCCGATGATCAGTTGCGCGAGATGGTGGTCGCGGTCGGTGCCATGGCCAATGCGCGCTTGGCTTCGATAAAGGTCTTGCTCCAGTAGCGATCACCGAGTTTGTCGATGCGCACACCACCGCTGCGGCGGCTGCTGGAGTGGATGAACTGATCGTCGCCCAGGTAGATCCCGGCGTGACTGACACGACCGCGACCATTGGTGCTGAAGAACAGCAGATCACCCGGCTTGAGATTGTTACGGGCAACCAGCGGGGCTTTTACGTTGATCATTTCACGAGTGGAGCGCGGCAGGTTGAGGCCGGCTTCTTCGCGGAACAGGTAACCAATGAAGCCGCTGCAATCAAAGCCGGTGTTCTCGGAGGTACCACCGAAACGGTAACGGGTACCGATCAGCGACATACCGCGCTCGAGAATGTTGTCAGCCAGGGCTGGCAATTGGTAAGGCTTGCTGCTGGCGAAATCCTGAAGTTCTTCTTCGGTGGCCAGCTCTTCCTCAAACACCGACGAGGTGGAGGACTTGCTCAAAACCTGAGCGGAAACCGGTTGTTGAACCTGCTGCTGCGAAACAGGGCTATGCGCTGCGCAGCCAAAAAGCAGGGTCACAAGTGCGAGGGGCACGAGGGGTGCGAAGCGATTTAGCATGGGCACGACCGTGTCTTGGATTTAAAGAAGTCGAAACTATGCCTTCTATCGCATCGATTTGCAAATTCAATCGAAAAAAATGTGACTTTTACGTGCCGAGGCTCTAGCCCCTGCCTTACCAGCCTAAAGTTTCTTTCAAAAACGGGATGGTGAGCTTGCGTTGAGCCTGCAAGGAAGCCTGATCGAGGCGCTCGAGCAGGTCGAACAAGGCGCTCATGCTGCGCGTGCCGCGGGTGAGGATGAAGTGCCCGACCTCGTCGGAGAGTTGCAGACCGCGGCGCGAGGCACGCAGTTGCAAGGCGCGCAGCTTGTCTTCGTCAGACAGCGCACGCATCTGGAAGATCAGCGCCAGGGTCAGGCGCGACTTGAGGTCTGCCAGCTTGATCGGCAATTCCCGCGGCGAACTGGAGGCTGCCAGCAACAAGCGTCGGCCGCTGTCACGCAGACGGTTGAACAGGTGGAACATGGCCTCTTCCCACTCCGGCTTGCCGGCAATTACATGCAGGTCGTCGAGGCAGACCAGTTCGTATTGTTCGAGGTTATCCAGCAACTCGACACCGCGGTCGAGCAGCTGCGCCAGCGGCAGGTATACGGCGGGTTCACCCAATTGCTCGAAACGCAGGCAGGCGGCTTGCAGCAGATGGGTACGCCCGACGCCCTGCTTGCCCCAGAGATAGATCAGGCTTTCGGTCCAGCCGGCGTCGGCTTCGCAGAGTCGCTCGACGTAGCCCAATGCGGCGGCGTTGGCACCCGGGTAGTAGTTGATGAAGGTGGCGTCATCACGCAGACGCACACCCAAGGGCAACTGGATCGGTTTCATGCTGGCTGGGCAGTTCCGAAGAACCACAAGGGGCCTTTTGTGAAAAGTCTGCAAAGTCTATACCCGTGGCGCCGGTCGCACAATCAGTGAGGACCACAAGTAAAATCAAAGGCTTGCATTGACACCCGGGAATCGCTGCAAGCCTATTGCCATCAAGCTAGAGATCCGGGTCGATCTCACCGCCATACATATCCGACTCTTTATAGAGATCATGGACATGACGCAGCAGCACCATGATCACCGCCGCCACCGGCAGGGCCAGCAGAACGCCGGTGAAACCGAACAGTTCACCGCCGGCGAGAATGGCGAAAATCACCGCCACCGGATGCAGGCCGATGCGGTCACCGACCAGCAGTGGCGTCAGGACCATGCCTTCCAGTGCCTGGCCGATCATGAATACCGCTGCGATCGCCAGTAACGGATAAGGATCACCGCCAAACTGGAACAACCCGGCAATCATCGCCGCGCCGATACCAATAATGAAGCCCATGTACGGCACGATGGCCGCCAGGCCTGCCAGCAGGCCGATCAACAATCCGAGCTCTAGGCCCACAAGCATCAGGCCAGAGGCATAGATCACCCCCAGCGCCACCATCACCATCAACTGGCCACGGACGAACGCCCCCAGCACTTCGTGGCACTCGCCGGCCAGCGCTACCACCCGCTCCTCGCGCTGGCGCGGCAGCAGGCCACGGATCTTGGCCATCATCAGGTCCCAGTCACGCAGCAGGTAGAAGCTCACCACCGGGATCAGCACCAGGTTGGCCAACCAGCCCAGCAGGGCCAGCCCCGAAGCGGTGGCCTGGGACAGGATGACCCCGACGATGTCGGTGGTCTGGCCCATATGCCCGCTGATGGCCGCCTTGATCTTGTCGAACTTCCAGAAGCCGTCGGCCAGGCCAAGACGTGTCTGTACCCAGGGCAAGGCGTCGTGTTGCAACCAGTCAAGCATCTGCGGCGCCAGCTCGTAGAGGCGCACCAGTTGCTTGGCCAGCATCGGCACCAGCACCAGGAGCAGCAGGGTCAGCAACAGGGTAAACAATGTAAACACCAGCACCACGCCCCAGGTGCGGGACAAGCCGGCACGTTCCAGGCGATCGACCAGCGGGTCGGCCAGATAGGCCAGCAGGATGCCGACCAGAAACGGCGACAGAATCGGGTGTAGCCAGTACAGCAAAGCGGCGCACAGCAAAATTACGCCGGGCCATACCCAGCGACGCATATCAATCATGAACGGCTCCAGGCCAGGTCAGGGATTACCAACGAAAACGCAGGCCATTGAACGGTTTTGGCGCAGCGGCCTGAGTCGCCCCCGGGTTGACCGGATCAACAGGCGGTTGCGCTGCCGGCGCTTCAGCGGGCAGCTCCTGCAGTTTGGCCAGGCCCAGCTGGGCGCGTAGCTGATCGCTGTTGCCAGTGACCTGATAGGTCAGGGTATCGCCCTCAACCTGCTTAAGGCGCGCGCCATAGGGTTCCAGCACCCGGCCGAGGTCGGCATAACGTGCCAGGTTCATCCCCTGGACCTGCACCTGCATTTCGCTGCTGGCACCGGGGCGAGTCACAAAGCGCGGCGCCAGGCGGTTGCTGACCGCCAGCATCACGGCGTCGGCCAGCGCGGCCTGGTCGGCAGCTTCAACCTTGCCCTGCTCGCGCTGCTCGCCCAGCCACAGGCGCCAGGTGCCCTGCCATTTGCCGTCGGCTTCACTGGCATGCACCGCCAGCAAGGCGTCGGCGCCATAACGCTCGGAAGCCTCGCGCAGCGGCGCTGGGTCTGCGCCTTCAAGATTTTTCGCAGTGGCCACCAATTGCTCATTGAGGTCGGCCAGCGGCAGGCGCAATGGCAGACCTCGGTGCTGGGCGGCGCGGCGCAGGGGCGCGGCGCTGTTCTGGCCGTCGCCGACCAGGCTTGAGCCTTCGGTACTGTCGTTCAACCACCAGCCAAGGATCGAAGGCCGGTTGTTGCCCCACAGTGCCAGGCCCGCCTGGCGCAAGGTGCGCTCGGTGCTGCCGGGATCGAAGTCCACCAGCACGGTTTCGGGCGGCCCGGCCTCGAAGCCGAACTGACTGATGATCTGTTGCGGGTCTTTGCGCAGCCCCGCCAGGGCCGGGCTCTGCGCCGCCTTGGGGTCGCCGGTCAGGCGCAGCACCAGGGTTTCAAGGGCTTTGCCGGTGGCCTGAGTACGGGCTTCGGCGCCCTGGCCGTCGACCGGCTCGCGAACCTGATAAAGGCCGGAAAGGGTTTCGGCCTGAGCCGACAGCCCCAGCAAGGCAAGACAGCCAACGGCCAGGTAATTACGCAAACGCATGGAGGATTCCTGTCCTGGTAATAAAGAAGCGATGCTTATAAATAAGATGCCGGTATGACCGCAGCACCTGGCAAAACATTCAGCCAGCGCGGTCAATTTCATCTCATCGCCTTTGCTATACCTTATACAGCCTGGGCCCCGGCAACCAGCGAGACACTGTTAAAGGCTATTTTTTTAGCCGATCTGGGCTCTGCCCGTCGGCCTGAGGATGGCCGCTACCGGGCAACCCTGATAAAATCGCGCGCCTTCGCAGACCGGCGACGGTCAGGCAGCCGGATTACCCTCCGCCTTGCCTGGCAGGTCACGGTCGATTCCCCTGAATCCCTCCCCCCTAAAGGCCTGGATCATGAGCAAGCAACCCTCCCTGAGCTACAAGGACGCCGGTGTAGACATCGACGCCGGTGAAGCATTGGTCGAACGCATCAAAGGCGTTGCCAAGCGCACGGCGCGCCCGGAAGTCATGGGCGGCCTGGGCGGTTTTGGCGCCCTCTGTGAAATCCCGGCCGGCTACAAACAACCGGTTCTGGTCTCCGGCACCGACGGCGTTGGCACCAAGCTGCGCCTGGCACTGAACCTGAACAAGCACGACAGCATCGGCCAGGACCTGGTCGCCATGTGCGTCAACGACCTGGTGGTGTGCGGCGCCGAGCCGCTGTTCTTCCTCGACTACTACGCCACCGGCAAGCTCAACGTTGATGTTGCCGCTACCGTGGTTACCGGCATCGGCGCTGGCTGCGAACTGGCTGGCTGCTCCCTGGTCGGCGGTGAAACCGCTGAAATGCCTGGCATGTACGAAGGCGAAGACTACGACCTGGCCGGCTTCTGCGTTGGCGTGGTGGAAAAAGCCGAGATCATCGACGGCTCCAAGGTCGCCACTGGCGACGCGCTGATCGCCCTGCCGTCTTCCGGCCCGCACTCCAACGGCTACTCGCTGATCCGCAAGATCATCGAAGTGTCCGGTGCCGACATCGAAAACACCCAGCTCGACGGCAAGCCGCTGACCGAACTGCTGATGGCACCGACCCGTATCTACGTCAAGCCGCTGCTCAAGCTGATCAAAGACACCGGCGCAGTCAAGGCCATGGCCCACATCACCGGTGGCGGCCTGCTCGACAACATCCCGCGCGTCCTGCCAAAAGGCGCCCAGGCGGTGGTCGACGTCGCCAGCTGGAATCGCCCGGCAGTCTTCGACTGGCTGCAACAGCAAGGCAACGTTGACGAGCACGAAATGCACCGCGTACTGAACTGCGGCGTCGGCATGGTCATCTGCGTGGCTCAGGATCAGGTCGAGACCGCCCTGAACAACCTGCGTGACTCCGGCGAGCAGCCATGGGTCATCGGCCAGATCGGTGTTGCTGCCGAAGGCGCTGCCCAGGTCGAGCTGAAGAACGTCAAGGCGCACTGATGCCAAGCAAGTCTTGTGATGTCGTGGTGCTGCTGTCCGGCACCGGCAGTAATCTGCAAGCCTTGATCGACAGCGTCCGCACCGGCGATAGCCCGGTGCGGATCCGCGCGGTCATCTCCAACCGCGCCGATGCCTATGGCCTGCAGCGCGCCCGTGATGCAGGCATCGACACCGCTGTGCTCGACCATAAAGCCTTCGAAGGCCGCGAGGCCTTCGACGCGGCACTGGTCGAGCTGATCGACGGCTACCAGCCACAGCTGGTGGTGCTGGCCGGCTTCATGCGCATCCTCAGTGCCGGCTTCGTCCGTCACTATCAAGGTCGCCTGCTGAACATTCATCCGTCGCTGCTGCCCAAATACAAGGGCCTGCACACCCATCAACGCGCTCTCGAGGCGGGTGACAAGGAGCATGGCTGCAGCGTGCACTTCGTGACCGAGGAACTCGACGGCGGACCGCTGGTCGTACAGGCAGTAATACCGGTAGAGTTGGATGACACGCCAGAACGTCTGGCGCAACGGGTTCACAGCCAGGAACACCAGATTTACCCGCTGGCAGTGCGCTGGTTCGCCGAAGGCCGTTTGCGCCTGGGTGAGCACGGTGCTCTACTGGATGGCCAGCCTCTGGCGGCCAGCGGCCACTTGATTCGACCCTAGGAGATACTATGCGTCGCGCCCTGCTCTTCGCTCTTGCCGTGCTCGCACTGCCGCTTCAGGCAGCGGATCTGAAACCTTTCTCGGCCAGCTACACCGCCGACTGGAAGCAGCTGCCCATGAGCGGCACCGCCGAGCGCAGCCTGGAAAAGAATGCCAACGGTACTTGGAGCCTGAACTTCAAGGCATCGATGATGATCGCCAGCCTGACCGAGCAAAGCACCCTGCGTCTGGACAAGGACACCCTGCTGCCTCAGACCTACCACTTCGAACGTGGTGGCCTGGGCAAGGCCAAGAAAGTCGATCTGGACTTTGACTGGAGCAGCAAACAGATCACCGGCACCGACCGCGGTGACGCGATCAAGCTGCCGCTGAACCGTGGCGTGCTGGACAAGTCCACCTATCAGCTGGCCCTGCAACATGACGTCGCTGCCGGCAAGAAGAGCGTGAGCTACCAGGTGGTTGATGGCGACGAGATCGATACCTATGACTTCCGCGTCCTGGGCACCGAAAAAGTCACCACCAAGACCGGTCAGGTCGATGCCATCAAGGTCGAGCGCGTGCGCGATCCGAGCCAGAGCAAGCGCATCACCGAGCTGTGGTTCGCCAAGGATTGGGATTATCTGCTGGTACAACTGCGCCAGGTCGAGACTGACGGCAAGGAGTACGTGATCGTGCTGCAGGATGGTACGGTCGATGGCAAGGCGGTCAAGGGCAACTGATTGCCTGACAGCTGGCTATACCCGAAACCCCGCCTTGTGCGGGGTTTTTTATTGCGGCAATGGCGACCGCTTCGCGATCGATCGCTGGCAACGCCAGCTCCCACACAAGCCCCCTGTGGGAGCCGGCATTGCCGGCGATGGGGTCTGTATGAAAGATCTTTCATGGGCCAAGCATTTACTTAGCCAGCTAACAAATTCTATAAAAGAGACCTGCGACACGGTGCCGCAGTTAACTGAAAGTGGAGTTTGCAGATGACTGTCAAAGTAACTGAGCGCGACGAAAACAAAATGTCTTATGAAAGCCTGGCAGCAGGCCTGCGCATCTGGGATGTGCATCAGCAGGATGAACTGGTGGGCATGTTCCACAACGAACATGAAGCCCACAACTACCGCATCGAACTGGAATTCCTCGAAAGCAGAGAGCAACAGGAATAGTCCACTCCAGAAAACACAAACCCCGCCGAAGCGGGGTTTGTGGTTTTACCACATCAGATCGTCAGGGATCACGTAGGCGGCGTACGGATCATCGGCATCCGGCGCTTCAACCTGGGTGTTGAGCAAGACGATGCGCTTGGGGTCGCGCTCCTGGATCTTCAGCGCCGCTTCACGCGGGATCACTTCATAACCGCCACCATGGGCAACGATCGCCAGCGAGCCGCTGCTCAGCTTGCTGCGCATCAGGGCGTTGACCGACAGGCGCTTGACCTTCTTGTCGTCGACGAAGTTGTAGTAGTCCTCAGTGGTCAGCTTCGGCAGGCGCGAGACCTCGATCAATTGCTTGACCTGGGCAGCACGGGCTTTCTGCTCGGCTTTCTCCTGCTGTTGGCGGTTGAGCTCCTGGTCGCGCTTGGCTTTTTCCGCCATGGCTTCCTTGGCCAACCGCTGCTGGCTATCGTCGACTTCGACCTGGCCTTTGTGTTCCAGGCGCTTTTGTTTCTTCTGTTCTTTACTGACCTGCTTGACCTGCTTCTGGTTGACCAGACCGGCTTTGAGCAATTGGTCGCGAAGGGAAAGGCTCATTGTTCACTCACTTATGTGCTTCAGCTCAGCCGCAGCTGGGCAGGTTCTTTTCCTGACGTTTGGCTTCGCCCCACAGCGCATCCATGTCTTCCAGGGTGCAATCTTCAATCGGACGCCCACTCTCGCGCAATGCCTGCTCGATAAAACGGAAACGTCGTTCAAACTTTTGGTTGGCGCCGCGCAGGGCGTTTTCCGGGTCGACCTTCAGATGCCGGGCCAGGTTGACCGTGGCAAACAGCAGATCGCCCACTTCCTCGGCCAGCGCCGCACTGTCATTTTCGGCCATGGCTTCGAGTACTTCGTCGAGCTCTTCGCGCACCTTGTCCAGCACCGGCAAGGCATCCGGCCAGTCGAAACCGACTTTGGCCGTGCGCTTTTGCAGCTTGGCGGCCCGGGACAGGGCCGGCAAGGCGGCCGGTACGTCATCGAGCAACGACAACTGCTCGGGAACGCCCTTCTCGGCCCGTTCCTGGGCCTTGATTTCTTCCCAGCGCTGCTTGACCTGGGCCTCGTCGAGTTTTGGCGTATCCAGCGGTGCATACAGCTCACCGGTGGGGAAAACGTGCGGATGGCGACGGATCAGCTTGCGGGTAATGCTGTCGATCACCCCGGCAAACTCGAAACGACCTTCTTCACGGGCCAGTTGGCTGTAATAGACCACCTGGAACAACAGGTCGCCCAATTCACCCTGCAAGTGCTCAAAGTCGCTGCGCTCGATGGCGTCGGCCACTTCGTAGGCTTCTTCGAGTGTGTAGGGAATGATCGTTGCGTAGGTCTGCTTGAGGTCCCACGGGCAGCCGTATTGCGGGTCGCGCAGGCGGGCCATGAGGTGGAGCAGGTCATCCAGGGTATACATCGTGTGATCTCTGTTCAGGCAGGCCTGGCCTCATCGCTGGCAAGGCCAGCTCCCACAGGTGGTTGCTGTATCCTGTGGGAGCTGGCATTGCCAGCGATGAGGGCCTCAAGGGGTACGATTGCGCCGCGTCTCGATAATGTTCGGCAACTGCGAAATCCGCCCGAGCAGACGCCCAAGGGCATCCAGGCCAGGAATCTCGATGGTCAGCGACATCAGCGCGGTGTTGTCTTCCTTGTTCGAGCGGGTGTTGACCGCCAGCACGTTGATCCGCTCGTTGAGCAGCACCTGGGAGACGTCACGCAGCAACCCCGGACGGTCGTAGGCACGGATGATGATATCCACCGGGTAGGTCTGTACCGGCACCGGCCCCCAGCTGACCTGGATGATCCGCTCCGGCTCGCGACCGGCCAGTTGCAGCACCGAGGCGCAATCCTGGCGGTGAATGGTCACCCCACGGCCCACAGTGATGTAGCCGACAATCGCATCGCCCGGCAACGGCTGGCAGCAGCCGGCCATTTGCGTAAGCAGGTTGCCGACGCCCTGGATCTGGATATCGCCACGCTTGCCCGGTTTGTAACCGGTGGCTTTACGCGGCACCAGCTCGACGTGTTCGCTGCGCTCAGGCTCGACCAGTTGTTGTGCGGCATTGACCAGATGCGCCAGGCGCAAGTCGCCCGCCCCCAGGGAGGCGAACATATCTTCGGCAGCCCTGAGATTGGCTTTTTCCGCCAGCCGCTCGAAGTCCACCTGGGGCAGCCCCAGCCGGTTGAGTTCGCGCTCCAGCAGGGTCTTGCCAGCCGCGACGTTCTGATCGCGTGCCTGCAGCTTGAACCAGTGAACAATCTTGGCCCGTGCCCGCGACGTGGTGACATAGCCCAGGTTCGAGTTCAGCCAGTCGCGGCTGGGGTTGCCGTGCTTGCTGGTAATGATCTCGACCTGCTCGCCAGTCTGCAGGCTGTAGTTGAGCGGCACGATCCGCCCGTTGATCTTCGCACCGCGGCAGTTGTGGCCGATTTCGGTGTGCACGCGGTAGGCGAAGTCCAGCGGTGTGGCGCCCTTGGGCAGATCGATGGCGTGGCCGTCAGGGGTGAAGACATAGACCCGGTCGGGTTCGATATCGACGCGCAGCTGTTCGGCCAGGCCACCGATATCACCCAGCTCTTCGTGCCATTCCAGCACCTGGCGCAACCAGGAGATTTTCTCTTCGTAATGGTTGGAGCTGGATTTGACGTCGGTGCCCTTGTAGCGCCAGTGCGCGCAGACGCCGAGTTCGGCCTCTTCGTGCATGGCGTGGGTGCGGATCTGCACCTCGAGGACCTTGCCCTCAGGGCCGATCACCGCCGTGTGCAAGGAGCGATAGCCGTTTTCCTTGGGGTTGGCGATGTAGTCGTCGAATTCTTTCGGGATGTGCCGCCACAAGGTGTGGACGATCCCCAGCGCGGTATAGCAATCGCGCATTTCCGGCACCAGCACGCGTACCGCGCGCACGTCATAGATCTGGCTGAACTCCAGACCCTTGCGCTGCATTTTGCGCCAGATCGAATAGATGTGTTTGGCCCGGCCGCTGATGTCGGCCTTGACCCCGGTGGCCAGCAGCTCGTTCTGCAGCTGGTTCATCACATCGCTGATAAAGCGTTCACGGTCCAGGCGCCGCTCATGCAGCAGCTTGGCAATCTGCTTGTATTGGTCCGGCTCCAGGTAGCGGAAGGACAGGTCTTCCAGCTCCCATTTGATATGACCGATACCCAGGCGATGCGCCAGCGGGGCGTAGATATCGAAGACCTCGCGGGCAACGCGGTTGCGCTTTTCGTCGTCGGCGCCTTTGACCGCGCGGATTGCACAGGTGCGCTCGGCCAGCTTGATCAGCGCCACACGCACGTCATCAACCATGGCCACGAGCATTTTGCGCAGGTTCTCGACCTGCGCCTGGGAGCCCAGCACCAGCGACTGGCGAGGGCTGAGACTGGCGCTGATGGCAGCCATGCGCAGCACGCCGTCGATCAGCTTGGACACCACCGGGCCAAAGCGCTGGCCGACTTCGGCCAGGGTCACCTTGCCTTCGCGTACGGCACGGTAGATCACCGCAGCGACCAGTGAGTCCTGGTCGAGCTTGAGGTCGGCGAGGATTTCGGCGATTTCCAGGCCGGCCTGGAAACTCGAGGTCCCGTCGGCCCAGGAATGCTTGGCCGGGTTGCCCTTTTTCTCGATCTCCTGAGCGAACTCGCAAGCCTCTTTAAGGGCTTCACGGTCCAGCGCCAGGTCGACGCTCACCACATGATCCAGCCATGCTTCGAGATTGATACTGCCGTCGGTGTTGACCGGCTGGTGCACTCTCACCTGTACCATCTTTGATTACCTTTCCCTACAGCGCATTCGCGATGCGCTTGATATCTCTGGTGCTGCCCCTGCCGGACCCAAGGTGCAGCGCCCAACGCGCCAGTCCCGCTAGCCCGCTTCGAATAACGCCATGGCTTCGACATGCGCCGTCTGAGGAAACATGTCGAGAATCCCGGCACATTTTAACCGGTAACCCTGCCTGACCAGCTCTAGCGTGTCACGGGCCAGGGTTGCCGGGTTGCACGATACATACACCAGACGTTTCGCTCCGAGGTCTGCGATTTTTCGCACGACCTCATAAGCGCCGTCCCGCGGTGGGTCCAAGAGTACCGCAGAAAAGCCTCCAGCGGCCCAGCCGGAGGCGGTCAAAGGCTGCGATAAATCGGCCTGAAAAAACTGCGTGTTATGCAAATCGTTGCTTCGTGCATTGGCCGCTGCCCGCTCGACCATTGCCTGTACACCTTCCACCGCCACCACTTCACGCGCCTGCCGGGCCAGCGGCAGGGCGAAATTGCCCAGGCCGCAGAACAGATCAAGTACACGCTCGTCGGCTTGCGGCGCCAGCCAGGCCAGCGCCTGCTCGATCATCGCCGTGTTGACCGCAGCGTTGACCTGGACGAAATCCCCGGGCCGGTATGCCAGCTCCAGGTTCCACGGTGCCAGGGTAAAACCGAGGGTCTGACCGGCATCAAGCGGATAAGGTTCACCCTCGCCTTGCAACCATAGCTGCACACCTGCTTCTTTGCAGAACGCCTGCAAGCGAGCCAGGTCGCCCTCCGCCAATGGCGCGGTATGCCGTAGCAGCAAGGCCAGTGCCGTACCGCTGAACAGCTCGACATGACCGACCACCTGCGGTTTGCTCAAGCTCTGCAGCAGCATCGGCAGGTGACGCATGATCGACTGCAAGGGTTGTACCAGTACCGGGCAATCCTCAATGGCGACGATGTCCTGGCTGGCTTCGGCGCGGAAGCCGACTTCGAGTTTTTTCGCTTTGTTGTCCCAGCGCACCGCCACCCGCGCCCGGCGTCGGTAAGCAAACTCCGGTCCGCTCAAAGGCGCGGCCCACCGCTCGGGCGCCACGCCGGCAACCCGCTGCAGCTGCTCGGCCAGCAAGCGCTGTTTGAGGGCCAGTTGATCGGCATGGGCCAGGTGCTGCAGGTTGCAGCCGCCGCAGCGATCGAAATGCTTGCACGGCGCCTGGCGACGCTCCGGGCTGGCGCTGAACACCCGCTCCAGACGCGCTTCAACCACCTTGCCGTGAGCATTGAGCACGCGTGCCTCGACCTCTTCCTCGGCCAGCGCGCCACTGACAAACCAGGTACGCCCTTCAAGAAAGGCGATGCCACGGCCATCCCCCGCCAGGCGCTCGATACGCAGGCGCTGTTTTTTGCCGGTGGGGATCTGCGGCGCGCGGCTGCCGCCGGCCGGCTGGAAGCGCAGGCCGCTGTTGCGTTTACTTTTGGACATCAGTTCGCCGCGTCGAAAATGCCGGTCGACAGGTAACGGTCGCCACGGTCACAAATGATTGCCACGATCACGGCGTTTTCCAGTTCACGAGACAGGCGCAACATGGCCGCCACTGCACCACCAGAGGACACACCACAGAAAATGCCCTCTTCGCGGGCCAGTCGGCGGGTGGTCTCTTCGGCTTCGCTCTGGGCCATGTCGACCACGCGATCAACGCGGTCAGCCTGATAGATCTTCGGCAGGTACTCTTCGGGCCAGCGCCGGATCCCCGGAATCGCCGAGCCTTCCATCGGCTGCAAACCGACGATCTGCACCGCCGGGTTTTGCTCCTTGAGGTAACGCGAGCAACCCATGATGGTGCCGGTGGTGCCCATGGAGCTGACGAAATGGGTGATGGTGCCCTGGGTCTGGCGCCAGATCTCCGGGCCGGTGCTGACATAGTGGGCTTCGGGATTGTCACCGTTGCCAAACTGATCGAGCACCAGGCCACGGCCATCGGCTTGCAGACGGTCGGCGAGGTCGCGAGCGCCCTCCATGCCCTCTTCCTTGCTGACCAGAATCAGCTCGGCGCCATAGGCGGTCATCGCCGCTTTGCGTTCGGCGCTGGAGTTGTCGGGCATGATCAGGATCATCTTGTAACCCTTGATCGCCGCCGCCATGGCCAAGGCGATCCCGGTGTTGCCCGAGGTCGCTTCGATCAGGGTGTCGCCCGGCTTGATCTGTCCGCGCAATTCGGCACGGGTGATCATCGACAGCGCCGGCCGGTCCTTGACCGAACCTGCCGGGTTGTTGCCTTCAAGCTTGAGCAGGAGGGTGTTGCTGGTTTCACCGGCAATGCGCTGCAGGCGGACCAGAGGCGTGTTGCCGACGCAATCGGCGATGGTTGGGTACTGCAAGGTCATGGCGTAGTTCGCAATCCAGACTGCGGGGGCGACTATCATACCGGCAAACGGGCCTTGCCCATATCACGCAATGTGCGGGTGTTATACCTACCGGTTATAACCCGGTGGGAGCGGGCTTGCCCCGCGAGGCGATGAGCCTGACAACCCGCAATCGCGGGACAAGCCCGCTCCCACCTGCTGAACAGCGGGTAACAGAATATTCAGCCGCAAGCCCTGCCCGGTGTTCTGCGCCCACAGGCGCCCGCCCTGGCGCACGATGGCATTGCGGGCGATGCTCAGGCCGAGGCCGAAACCACCATCGCCCGGACGTGAGCCGTCCAGCCGGGTAAACGGCGCGAAGATCCGCTCAAGCTCGGCTTCCGCCACGCCGCCGCCCTGATCCTCCAGCCACAACAGCCAGTGATCGCCCTGACGACGGCCGTCCAGGCGAATCACGCCGCTGGCCGGCGAGTGGCGGATGGCGTTGCGCAGAATGTTCTCCAGCGCCTGAGCCACGCTGTTCAGGTTGCCCTGGATCCAGCAAGAGGCGTCCAGCGCGCAATGCAGTTGCGTCGACGGCCAGGTACTTTCAAAACAGGCATCTTCGGCGAGCATGTCCCAAAGCGCCTGGACCTGGATCGGCTCCTTGCTTGGCGGCGCCCGCTCGGTGTCGAGCCAGGCCAGTTGCAAGGCATCCTCGACCAGACGTTGCATGCAGTCGATTTCGCGCCCCAGGCGCTCACGCAGCTGGCCGGCGTCAGCGTCCCCTTCGCAGGCTACGCGCAGACGGCTCAAAGGCGTGCGCAGCTCGTGCGACAGGTCACGCAACAACTGTTGCTGCAAGACCACCGTGCCTTGCAGTCGTTCGGCCATGTCATCGAAAGCTCGTCCCAGCTCGCCCAGCTCATCCTGGCGGCTGGTGGTGCTGCTGGCGACCCGCGCCGACAGCTGATCGGCGCGCCAGGCATTGGCCTGCTCGCGCAACTGGATCAGCGGCATGATCAACATGCGGTACAGCCCGATGCACAGCAGCAAGGTGAACAGCCCCGGGATCACACCGTTGGTCATGAACTGCCAGAACAGGCGGTAGCGACCGGGCATCAGGCGCTCTGGTAGCTCAATCACCAGCAGCCCCTGCTCCGGGTGCTCGACAAATGGTACGCGCATCCACGGCAAGCCGATCACCCGGCGGCTGACCGGCCAGTCGATACCGCGCAGAAAGGTGATCTTGCGACTTTGCTCAGGGGTCAGCGGCGTGCTGCTAAGCGACTGCAAGTCTGGCCCCAGCACATTCACCCAGGTGCCTTCCTTGCTGGCCATGTCGGCCATCCAGGCATCGACTCCGGCCTGCCCGCCCTGCTTCCAGGCGCGTTCAGCCTCGGCGGCATAGTCGGTCAAGGTGATTCGGGCCTGATCGGAGAGGTAGGCGTTCTGGGTTTCCATGTGCCGACCCCAGCTCCAGCTCAGGCCGATCATCAACAGACAGAAACCGACCAGCAGGATCGCCAGCTTCCAGAACAACGAGTGACGATTGGGCACCTCAGCTGACCTCGGCGGCACTGAGCACATAGCCCTTGCCCCACACCGTGCGCAGTTCACGCTCCTGGTAACCGATGGCCTTGAGCTTGCGCCGGATCTGGCTGACATGCATGTCCAGGCTGCGGTCATGGCGGGCATAGCCACGCTGTAGGACCTGCTGGTAAAGGAAGGCCTTGCTCAGCACTTCTTCATGGCTGCGGTGCAAGGTATCGAGCAGCCGGTACTCGCTCAGGGTCAGCCCTGCCCAGCGCTCGCCACAGCAGACATCACAGGCCTGCTCGTTGAACTGCAGGGCGCCGACTTGCTGCGCGGGTGCTTCCTGACGACGGCGCTCCAACGCCACACGGCGCAGGATCGCCTCGATACGCACCTTCAGCTCAGCCATGCTGAACGGTTTGGGCAGGTAGTCATCGGCACCCCGCTGAAAACCACTGATGCGATCCGCCTCGGCGCCCAGGGCCGACATCATGATCACCGGTGTCGAGCTGCTTTCGCGCAGTTTCGCCAGCACATCCAGGCCGTTCAGTCCCGGCAGCAGGATGTCCATCAGGACCACATCGAAACGCGACTCGCGCGCAACCGCCAAGCCATCGCGACCA
The DNA here is from genome assembly GCF_059415665.1 of Pseudomonas sp. GW821-FHT10B02. Lineage (NCBI taxonomy): Bacteria > Pseudomonadati > Pseudomonadota > Gammaproteobacteria > Pseudomonadales > Pseudomonadaceae > Pseudomonas > Pseudomonas sp. GW821-FHT10B02. The sequence goes on from NZ_JBWKNR010000007.1 coordinate 224,845, forward strand.
TTCTTGCACCAGGTGACCTTGAAGCCGCCACGTTGCAGTTCTTCGTGCAGATGGGCACCCAGGACCGGGTCGTCCTCGATGGCAAGTATGGTGGATTCGCTAATAGCTACGGGATTCATTGGCGGGTGCTAGCAATTCTCAGTTACGCGATTATTGAGTAATTGCCTGGCGCAGGCAACCCGCAACTGCTCGTCGGTGCGGCGCCGAGGATTGTGCCTACGTCAAAAGTAGATACAAATGAGTGCATTGCGCGGGAAGGCGCGGTACTTTTCCGACTTGGTCCGTCAGCTAGCACCGACGGCGGCTTACAGCACATGCCAGGCACAGGAGAGTTTCGTGCTGAATCGTTTGGGAATCCGCAGCCGCGTGTTGCTGCTGGCTTTGTTACCTGCCGGCTTGATGGCGTTGGTGCTCGGCAGCTATTTCACCTGGCTGCAGCAGAGCGAGCTGCAAACCCAATTGCTGCAACGCGGCAAAATGATCGCCGAAAACCTCGCCCCCTTGGTGGCACCGGCCCTGGTTAGCAACGACCCGGCTCAGTTGGAGCGTATCGCCGCCCAGGCCCTGGAGCAGGCGGATGTACGCGCGGTGGCGTTCCTCGGCCCGGATCGCAACAATCTGGCGCATGCCGGTCCCAGCATGCTCAACCAGGCACCGACAGGTGGCGGTACCGAGATGCTGCAGCGAACCGGTAGCGACGCCACCCGTTACCTGCTGCCAGTGTTCGGCCACCACCGCGACCTGGCAGGGGAACGCATCGCCAACGAAACCGATCGACTGCTGGGCTGGGTGGAAATCGAACTGTCCCACGACGGCACCCTGTTGCGCGGCTATCGCAGCCTGTTCACCAGCCTGCTGCTGATCTTCTGCGGCCTGGCTGCCACTGCGCTGCTGGCCTTGCGCATGAGTCGCACGATCAACGACCCCATCGGCCAGATAAAGCACGCCGTGACCCAACTCAAGGACGGCAACCTGGAAGAACGCCTGCCGGTCATGGGCAGTTATGAGATGGATGAGCTGGCTGCCGGTATCAACCGCATGGCCGAAACCCTGCACAACGCCCATGAAGAATTGCAACACAGCATCGACCAGGCCACCGAAGACGTACGCCAGAACCTGGAAACCATCGAGATCCAGAACATCGAGCTGGACATGGCGCGCAAGGAAGCCCTGGAGGCCAGCCGGATCAAGTCCGAGTTCCTCGCCAACATGAGCCATGAGATTCGTACGCCGCTCAATGGCATCCTCGGCTTTACCCATTTGCTGCAAAAAAGCGAGCTGACACCGCGCCAGCTCGACTACCTCGGTACCATTGAAAAGTCCGCCAGCAGCCTGCTCGGGATCATCAACGAGATCCTCGACTTCTCCAAGATCGAGGCCGGCAAGCTGGTGCTCGACAGCATTCCGTTCAACCTGCGCGACCTGATCCAGGACACCCTGACCATCCTCGCCCCCGCCGCCCATGCCAAGCAGCTGGAGCTGGTCAGCCTGGTCTATCGCGACACACCGCTGTCGCTGGTCGGTGACCCGCTGCGCCTGAAGCAGATCCTGACCAACCTGGTCAGCAACGCCATCAAGTTCACCCGCGAAGGCACCATCGTCACCCGGGCCATGCTCGAAGAAGAGCACGGCGACAGCGTACAACTGCGTATTTGCGTGCAGGACACCGGCATCGGCCTGTCGAACCAGGATGTCCGGGCGCTGTTTCAGGCCTTCAGCCAGGCTGACAACTCGTTGTCGCGCCAGCCGGGGGGGACCGGGCTGGGCCTGGTGATCTCCAAGCGCCTGATCGAGCAGATGGGCGGTGAAATCGGGGTCGACAGCACGCCGGGCGAAGGCTCGCAGTTCTGGGTCAGCCTGCGCCTGCCCAAGGCCCGTGACGACGCCGAGGACCTGCCGCTGCAATCCCTGGTGGAACGCCGGGTGGCGATTGTCGACGCCCATGAGCTGGCACGTCAGGCCCTGGAGCATCAACTGGAAGATTGCGGCCTGCAGGTTTCCACCTTCCATTCGATCGACCCGCTGCTGCATGCGGTGGCGGCGGCACGCATGGCCGGGGAACCCTTCACCCTGGCCGTCATGGGGGTCAACCTCGATAGTGTCTCGCCAGAACGCCTGGGCCAGTACATCCAGCAATTGCAGCGCCTGGACTGCCAGGCGCTGGTGTTGTGCCCGACCACCGAGCAGGCGCTGTACCACCCTTACCTGCCCAACGCCCATAGCCAGCTGCAAGCCAAACCAGCCTGCACGCGCAAATTGCGCCGGGCCTTGCTGGAGCTGGTTCAACCCCGGCGCGGCAGCAGCGAAGCCAAGGTCATCAGCAACCAGCCATTACCCAAAGTACTGTGTGTCGACGACAACCCGGCCAACCTGTTGCTGGTGCAGACCCTGCTCGAAGACATGGGTGCCGACGTATTGGCCGTCGACAGTGGCTATGCCGCCGTCCAGGCCGTGCAGAACGAGCATTTCGACCTGGTGCTGATGGACGTGCAGATGCCGGGCATGGACGGTCGCGAGTGCACCGAGCAGATCCGCCAGTGGGAAACCAGCCAGGGCGGCGCGCCGCTGCCGATCGTCGCCCTCACCGCCCATGCCATGGCCAATGAAAAGCGCGCCCTGTTGCACAGCGGCATGGACGATTACCTGACCAAACCGATCAGCGAGCGCCAGCTGGCCCAGGTGGTGCTCAAGTGGACCGGCCTGAACCTCAGTGCATCGCTCAACGAACGGGTGCAGGAACGCATTGCCGACAGCAGCGAACTCAAGGTCCTCGACCCGGAAGAAGGCTTGCGCCTGGCGGCGGGCAAACCCGACCTGGCCGCCGACATGCTGGCCATGCTCCTGGCGTCGCTGGAGGCCGACCGCGAAGCGATTCGCGCCGCCCGCGAGGCTGCCGACCGCAACGGCATGATCGAGCGTGTGCATCGCCTCAATGGTGCTTCACGCTACTGTGGCGTACCGCAGTTGCGCGCCGCCTGCCAGCGCAGCGAAACCCTGCTCAAACAGAATGACCCTGAAGCACCGCGAGCCCTGGACGAGCTGGACCGGGCCATCACCCGCCTCACCGCCCAGGCGCGCCTGAGCGCCTGACCTGAGGCAAGGTGATGGGCAGCCGCCGCGGTTAGACTTTCCCGCAATCGACTCAGGAAGATCCCATGCGCGTACTGTTTTTCAGCAGCCAGACCTACGATCAGGACAGCTTCAGCAATACCCCGGCGGACCACGGGCTGGAACTGCACTTCCAGCCCGCCCGCCTGAGCGAAGACACCGCCCCTCTGGCCAGCGGCCATGAGGTGGTCTGTGCCTTCATCAACGATGACCTCAGCGCCCCGGTGCTCAAGCGCCTTGCCGCAGGCGGAACGCGCCTGATCGCCCTGCGCTCGGCCGGCTACAACCATGTCGACCTTGCGGCAGCCAAAGACCTGGGCCTGGCCGTGGTGCGGGTACCGGCCTATTCGCCACATGCCGTGGCCGAACACGCGGTCGCACTGATCCTGGCCCTGAACCGCCGCCTGCACCGGGCCTACAACCGCACCCGCGAAGGCAATTTCAGCCTGCACGGGCTGACCGGCTTCGACCTTCACGGCAAAACCGTCGGGGTGGTCGGCACCGGCCAGATCGGCGCCGCCTTCGCCCGCATCATGGCCGGCTTCGGCTGCCAGCTGCTGGCGTACGACCCGTATCCCAATCCCGAGCTGCTGGCCCTCGGTGCCCGCTACCTGGAACTGCCAGAGCTGCTGCGCCAGGCCCAGATCATCAGCCTGCACTGCCCGTTGACCGAACAGACCCGCCACCTGATCAACCCGCAGAGCCTGGCGCAGCTGCAGCCGGGGGCGATGCTGATCAACACCGGCCGCGGCGCCCTGATCGACACTCCGGCGCTGATCGAGGCCCTGAAAGACGGCCAATTGGGCTACCTGGGCCTGGATGTCTATGAAGAAGAAGCCCAACTGTTCTTCGAGGACCGCTCTGACCTGCCGCTGCAGGATGACGTGCTGGCCCGCCTGCTGACCTTCCCCAACGTGATCGTCACCGCCCACCAGGCCTTCCTCACCCGTGAGGCGCTGGCGGCCATTGCCGCGACGACGCTGGACAACATTACCCGCTGGGCGGCAGGCAATCCGCAAAACTTGGTCGAGGGTTGATGCTAGGATACGCGGCAGATTTGGAGGACCCATGGTCGAACACGATTTCCGCTACAACCTGTTTAACCCGCAACACACCCTGATCGAGTGCCGCGCCCTGGTGCCGGGTCGCTATCAAGTGACCGGCAACGGCGGTTCGATCCAGAAGCATGATGTCCTGCTGGTGACCCTCAAGGGCAGCAAGGATTTGTCCATGCGCCTGACCGTGGAAACCGTACGCCACCTGATCAACCCGACCGGTCAATGGGTCGCGGTGGCCAGCGGCCCGGTGTTCGGTGAGCTGGCGATCCACACCTGGGAAGTCAATTGCGACAGCTGCCAGGCCAACCTGAGCTTCGAGTTCGCGGTCGATGCCAAGCTGGGCAAGAAAGCCCTGCAGCCTGCCGCTACCGCGCGCATTGCCGAGCTTGGCTGGAGCAGCCGTGGCGACAAGCACCTGTGCCCGAAATGCAAGGAGACGGCTCAGTGAAAAACCTGCTCCTCTCAGCTCTGACCGGCACCGCCCTGCTGGGTTGTGCGGCCGAGCCGATGAAGCTGGAACAAGAACGCAGCTACCTGCTGGAATGGATCGGTGAGCGTCCATTGATGGATTACAGCCACCTGACCCTGACCCTGGCGGAGGACGGCCGGGCCTATGGCAATGCGGGTTGCAACCACTGGTTCGCGCCTTACCAGCTCGACGGCGACAAACTCACCTTCGGCAAAGTCGGCAGCACCCGCAAACTGTGCGCGCCGGCCTTGATGGAGCAGGAAAAGCGTTTTCTCCAGGCCCTTGAGACTGTCCAGCGCTGGGATATCTCGCCGATCGAGCAGGTGCGTTTCTGGCCTGCCGAGGGCAAGCCGCTGCGCTTCTGGCCTGAAGAAGGCTGAAGTTTAATCGCCGGCAAGGCCGGCTCCCACAGTTGCAAGGTGTCAGTAATCTCTGTGGGAGCCGGCCTTGCCGGCAATGAAAGCGCTGCCGATCAAGCGCCTTTCAATGCCTTGATCTTCGCGTTCAAGCCCTCAAGCGTCTGCTCCCCCATCAACTGCTCACGTACCTTGCCCTTGTCATCGATGATGTAAGTCACCGGCAAGGCTTCGCTGCGCGGCAGTTCATAACGCTCGGCCGGGTCCTCGGCCAGCACGGTGAAACCGATACCCAGCGCCTCAGTGGCCTTTTTCAGCTCCTCGCCCTGCAGGCCATCGAAGTTCACGCCCAGCACCTTCACCCCTTGTGCCTGCCATTGCTTGGCCGCGGCATTGAGCTCCGGTATTTCGGTCCTGCACGGGCCACACCATTCAGCCCAGTAGTTGAGCACCAGCCAGTGCCCGTCGATCTGCTCGGCTTTCACGGTCTGGCCGTTCTGGTCCAGGCCATAATCTGCACCGCAACCGCCGAGCAACAGGCTCGCGGTGATGGCCAGTGCTGCTGCCAAACGTCTTGTCATGGGTCAATCCTTCTCGAAGATTCAAGCAAAATGCAAAGTCGCTGCGGTTAGAATAGCCGCCACACCCTGCTGGATGCGACCCGAACATGACTGACCTGACCCTCTATCACAATCCGCGCTGCTCCAAATCCCGCGGCGCGCTGGAACTGCTCGAAGCCCGTGGCCTGGCCCCGACCGTAGTGCGCTACCTGGAAACCCCGCCAGATGCCGCTACCCTCAGCGCCCTGCTCGGCAAGCTGGGCATCGGTGCGCGCCAACTGCTGCGCAGCGGTGAAGACGAATACAAGGACCTCAACCTGGCCGACCCGGCCCTGAGCGAGGCACAACTGATCGAAGCCATGGTCAAGCACCCGAAGCTGATCGAGCGCCCGATCCTGGTGGCCGGTGACAAAGCCGTGATCGGTCGCCCGCCAGAGAAGGTGCTGGAGATCCTGCCGTGAGCGCGCCTTACATCCTGATCCTGTTCTACAGCCGTCACGGCTCGACCAGCGAAATGGCCCGGCAGATTGCCCGCGGTGTCGAGATGGCCGGCCTGGAAGCGCGGATCCGCACGGTCCCGGCGATTTCCACCGAGTGCGAAGCGGTGGCCCCGGATATCCCGGATACCGGTGCGCTGTACGCCACCCTGGACGACCTGCGCCATTGCTCGGGCCTGGCCCTGGGCAGCCCGACGCGCTTCGGCAACATGGCCGCGCCGCTCAAGTACTTCATCGACGGCACCAGCAGCCTGTGGCTCAGCGGTGGCCTGGTCGGCAAGCCGGCTGCCGCCTTCACCTCCACCGCCAGCCTGCACGGCGGCCAGGAATCGACCCTGCTGTCGATGCTGCTGCCGTTGATGCACCACGGCATGCTGATCATGGGCCTGCCCTATAGCGAGTCGGCGTTGCTGGAAACCCGCGGTGGCGGCACGCCCTATGGCGCCAGCCATCACGCCGGGGCTGACGGCAAGCGCGACCTGGATGCCGACGAAATCACCCTGTGCCGCGCCCTGGGGCAACGCCTGGCGACTACCGCCAAACTGCTGGAGAACGGCCGTGGCTAAAAAGCCCAAGGTGCTGCCTTCGATCGACTGGCTGACGCCGCGCCTGCGCCTGGCCCGGGCATTGAGCCTAGCGAGCTTTTTCGGCCTGATCGCGCTGCTGACGATCAACAACCTGCTGTTCGCCGACCTGCACGGCGCACGCACCGGCGTGATCCTCGCGGTCGAGCTGGTGCCGCTGGCATTGTTGCTGCCGGGCATGTTGCTGGGCAACGCACGCGCCCATGCCTGGACCTGCTTCGTGGTCAACCTGTACTTCATCAAAGGGGTACTGGCCGCGTTCGACCCGGCACGGGCGCTGTTCGGCTGGCTGGAAGTGGCGATCAGCCTGGCGCTGTTCGTCAGTGCCTTGCTGTATGTGCGCTGGCGCTTTCAGTATGACCGGCGGTTGGCCGGGGAAGGCTCGAACTAGCCATTCAAGCTATCGCCGGCAAGGCCGGCTCCCACAGGTTTTGTGCCAGATTCAGAACTTGTGGGAGCTGGCCTTGCCAGCGATAGCAGCACCACCCATCTCAATGATTGACCGTGTGCGCCAGCATCACCGACAGCTGGCACAGCGGCCGACCACTTTCGGCATGCCACTGGTTGAACGCCGCCTGCACCAGCGCCAGGTCGCGCTGGCTGGTCGGCGGCTTGTCGATGATGTCCTGGGCGATCAGCGCCGCACTCATGTCATCGGTAGGGATGAAGGTGTCCTTGCCGACCATGCGCAGGAAGCGCGGCGCCGACAACCCGCCCAACTGGTTGCCATGCTTGGCCAGGTACTTCCACAGGCCAACGATATCGGTCACCGGCCAGTCAGCGATCAGGGCCCCGAAGCTGCCCTGCTCCTTTTCAACATCAAGGATCATCTGCGCGTTGCGCGGCACGCTCTTGAGCTTGCCCAGGTGGCGGATGATCCGCGTGTCCTGCATCAGCCGCTCGAGGTGCTCGGCGCCCATCAGCACGACCTTGTGCGGGTCGAAGCCGAAGAACACTTCTTCAAAGGCCGGCCACTTGGCATCCACCAGACTGTGCTTGAGCCCGGCGCGAAACACCCGCAAGGCCAGGGTCGACAGGTAACGGTCGGCGCCGATCGCGCGCAACTGCTCGGCGCTTTTCGCCTGGGGCAGGTGCGCTTCCAGCGCCGCAGCAGAGCCGAAGCGGTTCAGGCAGTACTCATGCAGCCATTGATAGTCACGCATGCCGGTCAGATGTTCAGCACGTCGAGAAAACGTGGCGGTGCGGTGTCGTCGATCTTGAGGTTGACGAAGTCGAACAGGTTGCGGTCAGCCAGCTGCGACGGCACCACGTTCTGCAGGCCGCGGAAGATGCTCTCGGTACGACCCGGGGTTTTGCGCTCCCACTCCACCAGCATGTCCTTGACCACCTGACGCTGCAGGTTTTCCTGCGAGCCGCAGAGGTTGCACGGAATGATCGGGAACTCTTTCAGGTCCGAATAGGCCTGGATGTCCTTCTCGCTGCAGTAGGCCAGCGGGCGGATCACCACGTTACGGCCATCATCGGCACGCAGTTTCGGCGGCATGGCCTTGAGGGTGCCGTTGAAGAACATGTTGAGGAAGAAGGTCTCGACGATGTCGTCGCGGTGATGCCCCAGGGCCATCTTGGTTGCGCCGATCTCGTCGGCGAAGGTGTACAGGGTGCCGCGACGCAGGCGCGAGCACAGCGAGCAGGTGGTCTTGCCTTCCGGGACCAGCTCCTTGACCACCGAGTAGGTGTCTTTCTCGACGATGTGGTACTCGACGCCCAGGCTCTTGAGGTAGGCCGGCAATACGTGCTCGGGGAAGCCCGGCTGCTTCTGGTCCATGTTCACCGCGACGATCTCGAACTTGATCGGCGCCACTTTCTGCAGGTACAGCAGAACATCGAGCATGGTGTAGCTGTCTTTGCCGCCGGACAGGCAGACCATGACCTTGTCACCGTCTTCGATCATGTTGAAGTCGGTGATGGCTTCGCCGGCGAGACGACGCAGGCGTTTTTGCAGTTTGTTCTGGTTGACCGAAAGGGTGCCCATAGCGCTTGGAATCCGCGAGGTGTGACAAAAGCGGCATATTTTACGCACAAACCGCCGCCAGGCGTAGGCCAATCCGATAAAGACTGCAAGGTGATTAGCCGGCGCGCTGACAGCGCGATTTGCTCTAAAAAGCCGGCTTTAAGCGGCTGACTCCTTCCTATACTGCGACATAAGGCCACAGCAACCGTGACCTCGATCCTCTGGCCCCTATCACTTGGGGTCGCAAGCGCTCCTCTGGGGGGCGATGGCAACAACGGAAGGAGTGACTGGCATGATCCATCACGTTCTGGGGCTGTTTACCCATCCTGACCAAGAATGGAAAGAGATCCGTGGCGAGGAAGAAAGCATCAGCCACATGTACCTGACCCACACCCTGATACTGGCGGCGATCCCTGCCGTCTCAGCGTTTATCGGCACTACCCAGGTCGGCTGGGTCATCGGCGATCGCGCCCCGGTCATGCTGACCCATGAAAGCGCGTTGTGGATGACCATCATGTCGTACCTGGCCATGCTCGCCGGGGTCGCAGTAATGGGCGCGTTCATTCACTGGATGGCGCGCACCTACGACGCCAACCCGAGCATGGCCCGCTGCATCGCGTTTGCCACCTACACCGCAACGCCGCTGTTCGTTGGCGGCCTGGCGGCGCTCTACCCCCACCTGTGGCTGGGGATGATCGTCGGCACGGCAGCCGTGTGCTACACGGTCTATCTGCTCTATGTCGGCCTGCCGACCTTCATGAACATACCTTCCGATGAAGGCTTCCTGTTCTCGAGCTCGGTACTGGCGGTCGGCCTGGTGGTGCTGGTAGCCATCATGGCCTTCACCGTGATCGTTTGGGGACTAGGCGTGGGGCCTGTCTATACCAACTAGAATCATCTATTAGAAATACCGCAACATAGGCGCAGTAACCATCAGGCCGCCGCAAAGGCGGCCTGATGCTGTGCGCTGACAGGTGGCTCGGCAGTGCAGCGGTGGTTGCGGCATAATTGTCGGCCAGGAGTGTTCCCCGATATGCCCGAACTGCTCAAATCCCGCGTCGAAACCTGTTATCAGCAAGCCGAAACCTTTTTCAAGCGCCCCTTCCTTCGCCCTGAGGTCAGCTTCAAGCTGCGCGGGCAAAAGGCCGGTGTCGCCCATCTGCATGAAAACCTGTTGCGCTTCAACCTGCAGCTGTATCGCGAAAACAGCGAAGACTTCCTGCGACAGACCGTGGCCCACGAAGTTGCCCACCTGGTAGCCCACCAATTGTTTGGCGACCGTATCCAGCCACATGGCGAGGAGTGGCAACTGATCATGCGCGGGGTTTATGAACTGCCGCCTAACCGTTGCCATAACTATGAAGTCAAACGCCGTACGGTGACGCGGTATATCTATCGCTGCCCTTGTGCTGGCAGCGACTTCCCGTTCTCGGCCCAGCGCCACAGCCTGGTGCGCCAGGGGCGGCGGTATCTGTGCCGGCGCTGCCGAAGCACCCTGGTGTATAGCGGGGAAACGCGGGTGGAGTGACAAACGCATCGCGGGGCAAGCCCGCTCCCACAGTGATGGTGAACACCCTGTGGGAACGGGCTTGCCCCGCGAAATGCACAAAAAAAAGCCCATCCGAAGATGGGCTTTTTCATTAACGGGCAGGACCTTCAGCCACACCCAGGTCATCCATCGGGCGGGTATCAACCAGCGGCGAACCACCGGAAGCCAGCTCGGTCTGCAGCTTGTCTTCGTCCAGCTCGTTGACCCACTTGGCAACCACCACGGTGGCCACGGCATTACCGATCAGGTTGGTCAGGGCACGGGCTTCGGACATGAAGCGGTCGATACCGAGGATCAGCGCCAGGCCGGCAACCGGCAGATGGCCGACGGCGGACAGGGTGGCGGCGAGGACAATGAAGCCCGAACCGGTAACGCCAGCAGCACCTTTGGAAGCCACCAGCAGCACCAGCAGCAGGGTGATCTGATGGGTGATGTCCATGGTGGTGTCGGTAGCCTGGGCGATGAACACCGCGGCCATGGTCAGGTAGATCGAGGTACCGTCGAGGTTGAACGAGTAGCCGGTCGGGATCACCAGGCCTACAACGGATTTCTTCGCCCCCAGACGCTCCATCTTGGCCAGCATGCGTGGCAGGGCCGACTCCGAAGACGAAGTACCCAGCACGATCATCAGTTCTTCACGGATGTAGCGGATCAGCTTGAGCACGCTGAAACCGTGAGCGCGGGCGATACCACCGAGCACCACGAGGATGAACAGCACGCAGGTGACATAGAAGCAGGCCATCAGGTAGCCCAGCTGTACCAGCGAACCCACACCGTACTGGCCGATGGTGAAGGCCATGGCACCGAAGGCACCGACCGGCGCCAGCTTCATGATCATGTTGATGATGTTGAACATGACATGGGCGAAACGGTCGATCAGGTCCAGCAGCGGCTTGCCGTAGGCACCCAGGCGATGCAGGGCGAAGCCGAAGATCACCGAGAACATCAGCACTTGCAGGATGTCGCCGTTGGCGAACGCGCCGACCACGGTGTTAGGGATGATATTGAGCAGGAAGCCAACGGTGGTCTGCTGCGCGCCGGCGGCGGCATAAGCGGCCACGCTGCTGGCGTTCAGGGTGCTGACGTCGATATGCATGCCGGCGCCAGGCTTGACCACGTTGACCACGACCAGGCCGATGATCAGGGCAATGGTCGAGACGATTTCGAAATAGAGCAGCGCGTAGCCACCGGTCTTGCCCACCGACTTCATGCTTTGCATGCCAGCGATGCCGCTGACCACGGTGCAGAAGATGATCGGGGCAATAACCATCTTGATCAGTTTGACGAAGCCGTCACCCAGCGGTTTCAGGGCAACGCCGGTCTCAGGGTAGAAGTGGCCCAGCAGGATACCGATGGTGATCGCTACTAACACCTGGATATACAGCGATTTGTACAGTGGCTGACGCGTCGTCATGGCTAATTCCTCAAGGGTATCGGGCTCATCCTTCCCAGGATGCGAGCGGTACCTAAAGCGCGAACCCTCCTGCACTGGAGGGATTTGTTGTGTCGAGCTGCCTGGCAGAACTCTGTCAGGTCAATAGCAAGCCCGATGCCAAAATGCGCTTTATCGGTGCAAGTCCCGTGTTTGCTGGGGTTTGTTGCACAGCGAGGCAGCAAAAGTGCCGAGCGAATTGGCGGATTTCCGCCCGACACCTTTTGCAAAAGGATAACGATGGCGGTAATCCGCCCGAAGGGATAGGAACTCAGTCCAGGCTGAAGCGGATACGAAATGCCGCGCCACCCAGCGGTGAATCGTCCAGGGTCAGGCTGGCGTCGTAGCTTTCGATGATGTCCTTGACCACCGCCAGGCCGATGCCCTGCCCCGGGTTCTGCCGGTCCAGGCGTTCGCCGCGCTGCAGGATGCGCTCGCGTTGGTCCGGGGGTACGCCAGGACCGTCGTCCTCGACACACAACTCAACCTCTGATGGCCCGCTACGCAGGCTGATATGCACCTGACTCAGACACAGACGGTAGGCGTTCTCCAGGAGGTTGCCGAGCAGTTCGAGCAAGGCGCCCTGCTCCATGGGCACTACCGCGTGTTCAGGGATATCCAGGCTGATCTTCACCTGCTTGTCGCGGTAGACCTTGGCCAGGGTGCTGCACAGGCTTTCAAGCAACGGCTGCAAGGCCACCTGGTGACGCACCAGACCACTCTTGCGCAGGCTGGCGCGTTGCAGCTGGTAGTCGATCTGCTGGCTCATGCGTTCGATCTGGCTTTGTAATATCCGCGCCTGCTCACGATCCTCACGACGCTGGCCCATGCTTTCACTGACCCCTTGCAGCACCGCCAACGGGGTTTTCAGGCTATGGGCCAGGTCGCCCAGTGAGTCACGGTAGCGTTGACGCTGCTCGCGCTCGCTGCGCAGCAGGCGGTTCAGCGAACCGGTCAGGCGCAGCAGTTCACGGGGATGTTCCCCGCTGAGCCCGTCACGCGCTCCGGACTCGACATCATCCAGTTCGTGGCTCAACTGACGCAACGAGCGCAGCCCCCAGGTCAGGCCGGCCCAGAGCAGCACCAGCAAGGCCAGCAACGCCGCGCCAAAGCCCAGATACAGGCGTTCGCGCAGGCCGTCGAGGGTGTGCTGGTATTCGCGCACCGGCTGCAGGGCAACAATACTGAAGGCCGCCGTCTTGCCGCCAAGCAGCTTGACCTCAACGTCATAGACGAAGAACTCCTCGCCATCGGCCTGGCGGATCCGCGCGAACTCGTTGCCACGCCCGTCATAACGCGGGGTGTAGTTGATGTTTTCATCGGCCGTCGCCCGCGAACGCCAGACCAGATTGCCCTGGCGATCGTAGATGTAGCCGAGCAGACGGCTGTCGGGCAGGTTGTATTTTTCATCAGGCAGCAGCGCCGGCATCTGCAACTGGTTGTGCTCGATGCGCGCGGCAGAAATCAGTGTGGTGACGTCCGAGGCCAGGCGCTTTTCGATCGACTCCTGCAAGGCCAGGCTGAAGGCCTTCTGCAAGGCCGGCAACAGGCCGAGCATGAACAACAGGGCCAGCAGCGCCGCTGCCAGCATCAGGCGCACGCGTAGCGAACGAATCATCGGCAGCGCTCGGTGAACAGATAGCCCAGGCCACGCACGGTATCGATCGGCTTGAAGCCGTTGTTGCCTTCCAGCTTGCGCCGCAGACGACCGACCAGCACCTCGATCACATTCGGATCACGCTCGTCGTCATCGGGGTAGAGCTGCTCCATCAGACGGTCCTTGGCCACTACCTGCTGGTGATGGCGCATCAGGTACTCGAGGATGCGGTATTCATAGGCGGTCAGCGCCAGCGGCTGATCATCGAGGGTTGCCTGTTTGCGGTTGAGGTCCAGCAGCAACGGGCCTGCCGCTATGGTCGACTGGACGAAGCCACTGGAACGACGCAACAAGGCATTGAGGCGGGCCTCCAGCTCTTCGAACTGGAACGGTTTGACCACGTAGTCGTCAGCCCCGGCGGCCAGGCCTTCGACCTTGTCCTGCCAGTTGCCGCGCGCGGTGAGGATCAGGATCGGAAAGCTCTTGCCCTGGGAGCGCAATTGCCGGATCAGATCCAGGCCGCTGATGCCGGGCAGGCCCAGGTCGATCACCGCCAGGTCATGGTTGAACTGCTCGGCCTGGTACAAGGCCTCCTCGGCGTTGGGTACCGCTTCAACCACATGCCCGCTCTCGGTCAGGCGACTGTGCAAGTGATGACGCAACAGGGCTTCATCCTCAACCACCAGCAGTTTCATAGGTTCCTCCCTACCCGTGCCGGCGCGCGTGGCTCCGGCGAAATACTCAGCCCATGCAGAATAACAGCGAACCGGCCATGCACCTGCAGGCCGGTTCGAACATCTTCATCGCAGGATCAGAAGGCGTAGTTGGCCGACAGGTAGGTTTGCGCGCTGCTGTCCAGGCGCAGGGTGCCGACTTTCGGACCGCCATGTTCGGCAAGCTCAGTGCTGGCATTGCTGCGCAGGTAACGGTAGCCCAGTTCGACCGAGGCGTTGTCGGTGACCTGTTGCAGCAGGCCGGCTTGCAGGCCGATGGCATAACCGGTGTCGGTGTCGCGGCTGTAACCGGACGACTCCTGGCTGAGCTTGGTCAGACCGGCGCTGGCTCCGCCGAACAGCTTGGTGCTGTTGCCCAGCGGGTAGAACAGGTCGTAGCTGCCCAGCAGGTTTTCCTGACGCACTTTCAGGCCGCTATGGTCGTTGGAGACGTTGTCGTAGGTGAGGTAGTAGCGGCCCTGATCGTTCATCTGGCCGACGCGCACGCCCCAGGTTCCGTCCTTGCTGATAATGCCGTCGGTGTTCAGGTGATCGGTGTTGCTGCTCAGCAAGCCGGATTTTTTGATCTTGTCGCTGGTCTGGCCATAGGTGACACCGGCGAAGGTTGTGTCGGCGGCCTGGGCTGCAGCACTGGCGCCGAAAAAGGCGACGGCGAGGAACAGGGTGTTGAGCGCTTTCATAAGGTTTACTCCTGGCTGATATGCCGTTCTGGTGTTGGAGCCAGAGTAAGCAAACCCTCCTGAACGACCGCTGAACCCTGCCTGAACCTCGGCTGAACAGCTGTGCTGGCAAGCCCTCGACAGCCACGGCACAATAGCGGCCATGAACCGACTCCCCTCCTGCTGCGCCCCGTTGCTGCACCATTGGCCCCTGCCCCGCCCGGTCGCCGGTGCGGTACTGGTCAGTTGCCCCTTCGACCCGGCGCTGCTGGCCAGCGACGACTTCGCCCGCGCCGGCATCGAGCAGACGCCGAGCCTGCAACGCTCGGTGGCCAAGCGCCAGGCCGAGTACCTGGCTGGCCGGGTGTGCGCGCGGGCGGCCTTGCAGCGCCTGGAGGGTTGCGACTACGTGCCAGGTACCCACGAGGACCGCTCGCCGATCTGGCCGGCCGGCATCAGTGGCTCGATCACCCACGGCAAAGGCTGGGCTGCCGCAGTGGTGGCGCGCAGCAGCGATTGCCAGGGATTGGGACTGGACCAGGAAAGCCTGCTCAGTGACGAACGCGCCGAGCGCCTGGCCCGGGAGATCCTCACCGCAGACGAACTGCAGCGGATGGATGCCAGTCAGACTGGCTTGACCGTCACCCTGACCTTTTCCCTCAAGGAGAGCCTGTTCAAGGCGCTCTACCCGATCGTCCAGCAGCGTTTCTACTTTGAACACGCCGAAGTGCTGGCGTGGTCGGCCGATGGCCATGCCCGCCTGCGCCTGCTGACCGACCTGTCGGCGCAGTGGCACAAAGGAAAGGAAATCGAGGGACAGTTCAGCCTGCAGGATGACCAGTTGCTGAGCCTGGTCAGCGTCTGAAGCGCTTCAAGCCAGCAACGGACAGTGCTCGCAGTGCCCGACCCAGTCCACTTTGTAACTCAGGCAGCAGGTGCGGCGACGCCGTCTGCCCGCAGCATCCACACTGACGGCGGCAAACAGCGGGCTGTCAGCCGAGGTGAGCAAACAGCCTAAACCGTGGCCATCACCCTCGCTGCGTTGCAGTGCTTGATCCAGGCAGTCCCCGGCATTGCCCCAGAGCACCGCGGGCGCTACTGCGCCCAGCGCCGCCAGACGCAACACCATGGGTTGCAGGTGATGCTCCAGCGCTGCTTCAAGCCCTTCACAACACGCCCCCTGTGCTCCCACGGCGAGCGGCAGGCCACGGCTGTCCAGGCTCACCTCGGTGGCGTCGAAAACTGGCAGCACGTTACCGCCAAGCAGCGACTGCCAGAGCACCGCGAAGTAGTACTTGGACCACTGCGACACCAGCACCGCACGCTGCGCCGGCATCAACTCGGGGCCATACAGGTCTAGCAGCAAGGATTCGAAGCGAGCCGGTTGCAACAGCTGGTCCAGAGGCAACCAGGCACTCATGCCGCGTCCTGCTGACGCGGCCAGCTCAGACTGAAGCGCGCACCACCCAGGCGCTCGCTGTGCCCGACCGACGCCCGGCCTTTGTGCCAATAGATGATCCGACGCACAATCGACAAGCCCAGGCCATGCCCGCCGGAAGCGCGGGTACGGCTGTCATCGAGGCGGGTGAAGGGGGTGAAAATCCGGTCCCAGACACTTTCCGGCACGCCCGGGCCGTCGTCTTCGACATCGATCCGGCAACGCTGCGACCCGAGCTGGTAACTGAGGCTGACCTGCGACTCGGCATGGCGCATGGCATTGCTCACCAGGTTCTGTAACGCCCGGTGCAGGTAACGCGGCTCGGCTTCCACCCAGGCCCCCTGCCCTTCCGCTTCCTCTGGGCCCTGGCACGGTCCGCGCACGACCCTGACGTCACTGCGCAGCGGCGCCAGCTCGGCGATTACCTGATCCAGCAGGGCATCCAGGTCGACGCGCTGAAAATGCAAGGCCGGAGCGCCCTGCTCAAGGCGGGCGTAAGTGAGCATCTCGTCAACCAGCTTGTCCAGCTCCTGGATATCGCCGTCCATGCCACTCAAATACTTGTCCCGGGCCTGGTCGTCGCGCGCACTGGCGATCATTTCCAGACCGAAGCGCAGACGCGCCACCGGTGTACGCAATTCGTGGGAAACCGCGCGTACCAGCTCGCGCTGGATGGTCAGCGAGCGCTGCAGGTGTTCAGCCATACCATTGAAGGCCGCGGCCAGGCGCCCGACCGAGTCGGCATCATCGGCGGCCACGCGGGTTTCCAGGCTGCCTTGGGCAATACGCGTAGCGGCGGTTTCGAGATCGGACAGACGCCGCTCCAGCTGACGCACCAATAAATAGACGATCAGGCCAATCAGGCACAAACCGAGCACGGCAATCAGTGCCAGCAGTTGTGGCGGGTAGGGATTCATCTGGTACAGCGGGCCGATCTCCAGCGCCCAGGGGGTGCCGACCATCCCGGCAACGACGCGGATCGAGTCACCATCCTTGCCCAGGGTCATCACCGTGTCGCCTTCATCGACACGGCGGCGCTGGTCCACGTCCATGTCGGTCTGTTCCAGACGCCGCAGGCTCAGGTCGAAACCGAATCCCTTGCTTTGCTTGATCTCGGCCAGGCGCCGCGGCTGCTCGCCAATCGGGTAGCGCACCAGCTCATCGGCCAGCAGGTAAATGGTTGCCCGCGCCAGTTGCTCGCTGATCTGCTCGACCTCACCGGTCAGCAGCAGATTCTCGGTACCGACCTGGCGCATGACCTTGGCCGCATGCGGGCCGGTCTTCTCCACCAGCACCTGGCCACGCTGCAACTGACTGCGCTGACCACCGTCGATACCGGCCTGCGCCAGGGTCTGCAGCTTCAGCGGTATACCCAGCAAGCGCTCCCAGATCAGCAGGGTGCGCTTGCGTTCGACCTCGCCCAGCGGTACCAGGTTGTCGGCCATCAGGGTGAACGTGCCGTGGGCCAGGCGCTCGCGGTACTGGCCGGCACGCACCTCGTTGAGCAGGTGCACACTGAGCACCCCGAGCACAGCCACCAGCACCAGCGCGGCGAGCATGCCGCCATAGATCCGCAGGAAAATCGAGTTCATCGCACCTGGCCCATGGCCTCGGCCGCCTCGCGCACGAACAGGTAGCCTTTGCTGCGGATGGTCTTGATCATCCGCGGGTGCTCGGGGTCGTCGCCGATTCGCGGGCGAATTCTGGAAATACGCACATCAATGGAGCGGTCCTGGCCGTCATAGCCCACGCCGCGCAACGAGGTGAAGATCTCCTCACGGGACAGGATGCGTCCGGCGTTACTGACCAACAGCCAGAGCAGGTCGAACTCAGCACTGGTCAGCTCGATACCTTCATCGCGCAGCCAGGCTTCGCGCAGGCTGTTGTCCACCCGTAGAGGCCCGAACTGCAGGCACTGCGCAGGCTCATTTTCAGCAGCCGGCTCACTGCGCCGCAGCAAGGCATTGATACGCGCCAGCAGCAGGCGTGGGCGCACCGGTTTGCACACATAGTCATCCGCGCCCATGTCCAGGCCCTGAACCTGGTCCAGGTCATCGCTGCGGGCGGTGAGCATGAGGATCGGGCCGGTAAATTGCTGGCGAACCTTGCGGCAGATACTAAAGCCGTCTTCGCCGGGCAACATCAAATCGAGAACTACCAGGTCCGGTTGCTCGGCAATGATCCGCGCCGCCGCCTTGGCTCCGTCACCTTCGACCTCGACGTCAAAACCGTTGGCCTGCAGGTACTCTCGGGTCAGATCGGCCAAACGCTGGTCATCCTCGACGATCAACACCTGACTGCGCTGCTGCTCCACGGCTCACCTCGACGGCTTGTTGTTATTAAAGAGTGCCCTGGCAACGGCTTCACCAAAAGGCAACATCGGCCCCGGATACTACGTCGGGCACCGACGCCTGCCAACCGTCACCACGAGCGGCAAAAAACCACGGGGCGGATTGCTCGGAAGGCTATCGGAATTGTGGTAGGGTGCGCGCCCGAAAATATCCGCCGGGATAACCGCAGTCAGTGAAAAAAAGGGTGACGGACGGTCATCTGGCGCTAAGACACGGCCTACAAGGCGTTAGCCAAAATCACTCACAAACTACTCACAAGTTATCCACAGACCACCACCTTGCAATACCCCCAAGACCGCATTATCTTGTATCCCTATCGAAACAAAACACTACATCTTGGGTTTTGAACAGATTCCCAAGCACAAGTCGAGCAAGAAACTCAAGCCCTGATTCAGTGCTTTTTTGCTTGAACTTTAGAAACATTCAGCAGCCAAACCGCTCCTGCGGAGGCGTCCGTTGCAAACCCTCGGAGGGTGTTGTTTCGGGTACGGGTGTTGCAAGCCATAGGCACACCGTACAGCAACAGTTTTGAGTCGTGGATTCAGAACCTTTGACTTCGGCCAGGGAGCGGCAAGAAATTGCCCCTTATTTTCCTGATCTGTCCCGAAGTGAGTATGCCCGACCTGTTCGGCATGCCGGAGCGTCGCGTTCCCGCGTGTCATCAGCGTCGGTTGTTGGGCTTTCGGACGGAACGGCGGGTGCCCACAAGGCGCCTAAACAAACATAGAGAACGTGGAGACACCCATGCAAACCGACACAACTCGCGAGAACCCGCAGGCCAAGGCGCCGCAGGCCGCTGATTCGAACCAGGATCTGGCTGCTACCGCCCCAGGCCAACTGCGTGTGATCAAGCGCAATGGCACTGTCGTCGCCTACACCGACGACAAGATCACCGTGGCCATCACCAAGGCGTTCCTCGCAGTTGAAGGCGGCACCGCCGCTGCCTCGTCGCGTATCCATGACACCGTTGCCCGTCTGACCGAACAGGTTACCGCGACCTTCAAGCGTCGCATGCCATCGGGCGGCACCATCCACATCGAAGAAATCCAGGACCAGGTCGAACTGGCCCTGATGCGTGCCGGCGAGCAGAAAGTTGCCCGCGACTACGTGATCTACCGTGACCAGCGCGCCAAAGAGCGTGCTACCCGCGTTCACGCCGAAGACGCCAACGTACAGCCGCACCCGAGCATCCGCATCACTCTGGCCGACGGCAGCTTCGCGCCACTGGACATGAACCGCCTGAACACCATCATCACCGAGGCCTGCGAAGGCCTGGCCGAAGTCGATGGCGACCTGATCCAGCGCGAAACCCTGAAGAACCTCTATGACGGCGTCGCCATCAAAGACGTCAACACCGCTCTGGTAATGACCGCCCGTACCCTGGTCGAGCGCGAGCCGAACTACTCGTTCGTCACCGCCCGCCTGCTGATGGACACCCTGCGTGCCGAAGGCCTGGGCTTCCTCGGTGTGGCCGACAGCGCCACTCACCACGAGATGGCCGAGCTGTACGCCAAGGCCCTGCCGGCCTACGTTGCCAAAGGCGTCGAGTTCGAACTGCTGAACCCTGCCCTGGCCGACTTCGACCTGGAAAAACTGGGCAAGGCGATCAACCACGAGCGTGACCAGCAGTTCACCTACCTGGGCCTGCAGACCCTCTACGACCGCTACTTCATCCACAAGGATGGCGTGCGCTTCGAGCTGCCTCAGGTGTTCTTCATGCGTGTGGCCATGGGCCTGGCGCTGGAAGAGAAAAACAAAGAAGCCCGTGCGATCGAGTTCTACAACCTGCTGTCGTCCTTCGACTACATGGCTTCGACCCCGACCCTGTTCAACGCCGGTACCCTGCGTCCACAGCTGTCGAGCTGCTACCTGACCACCGTGCCGGACGACCTGTCGGGCATCTACCACGCGATCCACGACAACGCCATGCTGTCGAAATTCGCCGGTGGCCTGGGCAACGACTGGACCCCTGTGCGTGCACTGGGCTCCTACATCAAGGGCACCAACGGTAAATCCCAGGGCGTCGTACCTTTCCTGAAAGTGGTCAACGACACCGCCGTAGCGGTCAACCAGGGCGGCAAGCGCAAAGGCGCTGTCTGTGCCTACCTGGAAACCTGGCACCTGGACATCGAAGAATTCATCGAACTGCGCAAGAACACCGGTGATGACCGTCGTCGTACCCACGACATGAACACCGCCAACTGGATCCCTGACCTGTTCATGAAGCGCGTCTTCGATGACGGCAAGTGGACCCTGTTCTCGCCGAACGAAGTACCTGATCTGCACGACCTGACCGGCAAGGCCTTCGAAGAGCGCTACGAGTACTACGAAGCCCTGACCGAGTACAACAAGATCAAGGTGTTCAAGACCATCCAGGCCAAAGACCTGTGGCGCAAAATGCTCTCGATGCTGTTCGAGACCGGCCACCCGTGGCTGACCTTCAAGGATCCGTGCAACCTGCGTTCGCCGCAGCAGCACGTTGGCGTGGTCCACAGCTCGAACCTGTGCACCGAGATCACCCTGAACACCAACAAGGACGAGATCGCGGTCTGCAACCTGGGCTCGATCAACCTGCCGAACCACATCGTCGACGGCAAGCTGGACACCGCCAAGCTGCAACGCACCGTGAACACCGCCGTGCGCATGCTCGACAACGTGATCGACATCAACTACTACTCGGTGCCGCAAGCGCGTAACTCGAACTTCAAGCACCGTCCGGTCGGTCTGGGCATCATGGGCTTCCAGGACGCTCTGTACCTGCAGCACATCCCTTACGGCTCCGACGCTGCCGTCGAGTTCGCCGACAAGTCGATGGAAGCGGTCAGCTACTTCGCCATCCAGGCCTCCTGTGACCTGGCTGACGAGCGCGGCGCCTACGAGACCTTCCAGGGTTCGCTGTGGTCCAAAGGCATCCTGCCGCTGGATTCGCAACAGATCCTGATCGAAGCCCGTGGCCAGAAGTACATCGATGTCGACCTGAACGAAACCCTGGACTGGGCACCAGTACGTGCTCGCGTACAGAAAGGTATTCGTAACTCGAACATCATGGCCATCGCGCCGACCGCGACCATCGCCAACATCACTGGCGTATCGCAGTCGATCGAGCCGACCTACCAGAACCTGTACGTGAAATCGAACCTCTCGGGCGAATTCACCGTGATCAACCCGTACCTGGTTCGCGACCTCAAGGCCCGTGGCCTGTGGGACCCGGTCATGATCAACGACCTGAAGTACTACGACGGTTCGGTACAGCAGATCGAGCGCATCCCGCAGGAACTCAAAGACCTGTACGCCACCGCGTTCGAAGTGGAAACCAAGTGGATCGTCGACGCCGCCAGCCGCCGTCAGAAGTGGATCGACCAGGCCCAGTCGCTGAACCTGTACATCGCCGGCGCTTCGGGCAAGAAGCTTGACGTGACCTACCGCATGGCCTGGTACCGTGGTCTGAAAACCACCTACTACCTCCGTGCCCTGGCTGCGACCAGCACCGAGAAGTCGACCATCAACACCGGCAAACTCAACGCCGTCTCCAGCGGTGGCGACAGCGCGCCGATCCAGGCAGCGGGCCCTGCGCCAGTGCCGAAGGCTTGCGCCATCGACGAGCCGGATTGCGAAGCCTGCCAATAAGAGGCTGAAGGCTGGCCAGCTCTCCTGTGGGAGCTGGCCTTGCCAGCGATGGGCGGCCCCGCCGCCCTGCCCTTGGCAACAAGACAAATAGACCCTGGGTCCTTGTGCCCAAGACCTGCCGAGGAGCCCCGCTCCCGGAAGCATTCCAAGTTTTTGCGTGCACAGCAGTACCTAACCGCAAGCATCGCAACCAAGATCCACCGGCCATACTGAACATGGCCCTCAAGCAGGAGACCCACCATGCTGAGCTGGGACGAATTCGATAAAGACGAAGGCGAAGAAGCCGCCAAAGGCGCAACCGCCACTCAAGCCGCTGCCGCAGGCATCGACAAGCTGGACAACGCCGGCGGTGTTGCTGCTCTGGAAGCGCGTGCCGTAACTGCCGATGACTCCGAAGCCGTCAAGCGCGCCAAGGCTGCCCTGGACCAACTCGACATCGCCGAAGGCCTGGCTGAGCTGGAAGGTTCCGCTGCCCGTGTCGCCGTTGACGAAAAGCGCATGATCAACTGCCGCGCCGACCTCAACCAGCTGGTGCCGTTCAAGTACGACTGGGCCTGGCAGAAGTACCTGGACGGTTGCGCCAACCACTGGATGCCGCAAGAGGTCAACATGACCGCGGACATCGCCCTGTGGAAAAACCCGGAAGGCCTGACCGACGACGAGCGTCGCATCGTCATGCGCAACCTGGGCTTCTTCTCCACCGCCGACTCCCTGGTTGCCAACAACCTGGCCCTGGCCGTGTACCGTCTGATCACCAACCCGGAATGCCGCCAGTACATCCTGCGCCAGGCGTTCGAAGAGGCGATCCACACCCACGCCTACCAGTACTGCATCGAATCGCTGGGCATGGATGAAGGCGAGATCTTCAACATGTACCACGAGATCCCGTCGGTTGCGAAAAAAGCCGCCTGGGGCCTGAGCTACACCCGCGCGATCTCCGACCCGGAGTTCAACACCGGCACCGTCGAGACCGACAAAGAACTGCTGCGCAACCTGATCGCTTACTACTGCGTTCTGGAAGGCATCTTCTTCTACTGCGGCTTCACCCAGATCCTGTCGATGGGTCGCCGCAACAAGATGACCGGCGTTGCCGAGCAGTTCCAGTACATCCTGCGTGACGAGTCCATGCACCTGAACTTCGGTATCGACGTGATCAACCAGATCAAGATCGAAAACCCGCACCTGTGGGATGCCGAAATGAAGGAAGAAGCCTCGCAGATGATCCTGCAGGGCACCCAGCTGGAAATCGAATACGCACGCGACACCATGCCGCGCGGCGTACTGGGCATGAACGCCGCGATGATGGAGGACTACCTCAAGTTCATCGCCAACCGTCGCCTGTCGCAGATCGGTTTGAAGGAAGAGTACCCAGGGACCACCAACCCGTTCCCATGGATGAGCGAGATCATGGACTTGAAGAAGGAGAAGAACTTCTTTGAGACGCGAGTGATTGAGTATCAGACTGGTGGGGCGTTGAGCTGGGATTGATTTTCCGCTCGGGTTCTAAGAAAGGCTGCCGTAAGGCGGCCTTTTTTGTGGGAGTTGGGTTTGAAGATCAGGTCCTCGGGGGGGGGCGGGACACTTCATTCGTTTCTGGTAAAAATGATGCTTACCATCGGCAGTTATCGACCCCTAGCAGCCGTTGACCAAGGGCAAAAGTCGACCTCTATAGCAATCCGCCTCTTGGAAGAATACGGGTCGTTGTTTGACGATGTTGTTTTGAGCACCTAGCGTTCTTTCAGACATTCATTGGCCAGCCCCACAGGGAGAACCTATGGCGCTTGTCTGACATTCTCAAGGCAGGGTGATCTCAAGATGCGTGTGCGCAAGACAGTGTTTATGGTCGTACCCTTGTGTGTTTCGATGGCTTACGCCGTGTACGCACAGGCAGCACCCACCGATCTTCTTCTCTCGACGCCTGCATCCCCGGAAGTCGTACAGAAGGGGTTGCAAGCCGATGGCTACAGTCTGGCCATCTCGGCTTATAACTGGGGTTACCCGTTGGTGCGGATGGAGCGCGTTGCCCGCGAATACTCCAATGTGCCATCCCCCAAGCCCGATACCAGTTATCGAGGTGCTCTGAATCAGATCGGTTGGGCCACCTCGCTGGCGTCCCCGGCAGCCAAGGACATGCCGACCGCCAACAACGATACGTACTATTTGAGCGCGGTCGTCGACCTGACCGAGCCTTATGTCTTGACCGTGCCCGATACCCATGACCGCTACTATGTAGTGGACGTGTTCAACATGTGGCAAGAGCTTGAGCACTACATCGGCCGACGCACGACGGGAACCAAGGCCGGCAAGTATGTCCTGGTGCCGCCGGGCTGGAAGGGCGCACTGCCCAAGGATGCCAAGCGCCTGGATGTTTCAACCAGCAAGGTGTGGCTGTGGGGGCGCCTGCACTTGAAACAGGGTGAGGATGTGGCACCGGTCCTAGCGCTTCAGAAGAAGTTCACCCTCACTTCTTTGAGTGGCAAACCCCACACGGGCCAAACGCTGCCGCCGTTGCCGGATACTGGCGATGATGAGCTGGGGTTCTTCACCGAACTGGCGGCCGCACTGAAGAGCAATCCCGTCAAACCTGCTGACGCGGCCTTGTTTGGACAGTTCTCCCGTATCGGCCTGACGGAAAAGGGCTTCGACCCGAGCAAACTTGACCCTGCGACCCGCAAAGGAATGGCGGAAGGTCTGGCGATTGCCCCTTCTGTCGCGATTTCCTCGTTTGCCAGTACGGCAACCGTACGCAATGGCTGGAATTGGGTGACGGGCCTCGACAGCTTCGGTTTCAACTACCCGCTGCGCGCGATGGTTGCCGGGCCCTACCTTGGCGGACAAGGCGAACACGAGGCGATGTACCCGATTCGTTATACCGACAGCGCAGGTCAGACCCTTAGTGGCGCGAATCAGTATGTCGTGAAGCTGGACTCGGCACCGCCGGTGGGTGCCTTCTGGTCACTGACGATGTACAACGCCGGTGACAAGATGCTGGTTGATAACGAACTGGGGCGCTACAAAGTCGGGCCCGATACGAAAGGCTTGAAAGTCGCCCAGGACGGTTCAATCACCATTCCCATCTCCCACACCAAGCCACAGGGTGAAAACGCCGCCAACTGGTTGCCCGCCCCCGAGGGCGAGTTCTACGTGATCCTGCGTCTGTACCAGCCTTCCAACGACATCCTGTCCGGGAAGTGGGCACTTCCGCAGATCAACAAGACCAACTGACATGCCCATGGGCGCAAGCTCGATGCGGACCAGCGACGAACCTTGTCATTGCTGCGCTACGGCGAGTATCGCGACACGGTGATGATCAGTGAGTCCGGCGCTTACACCCTGCTGGCTCATCATTACATTCCCGAAAATCGCAGCCTGCGGCGATGGCTTACCTATGAGGTGATTGCGGTGCTGCGGGAAAGGCAGGATCTGGTAGAGCGGGATGTACCGCGGATTGGTCAGCTGGATTGGGGTGGGCATTCGTTGAGTCTGCTTCAGTGGCAACAAGAGCCGTGGATTCGGTTGAGGGATGTGCCGCAGGTGGTTTTTGAGCCTGAATTGTCGGTGGGCAGATACGTTTCGAAAGCCCATTGCTCCTGGAAAACAATGACTGCACGCTGGCTCAGGCTGTGATGCCGGGCGGTAGGAGCGGGCTTGCCCCGCGATCGCGGTGTGCCAGTTACATCGCGCCTGACAGATCTTCCGCCAGGTGGATAATTTTTGGGCTCAGCTTCGACGTTGATTTGAGTCAACGAGGCGCCACGGACTGTGTTGTAAACAGCGTGCCAACCTTGTGAGGATACAGTTTGATGCTCGAATCCAACTCGACACCCCGGATTATCTGCAACGATCGTGAACTGGCCGACCAACTGCGCCCCCTGTTGGCTCACACAGCACCCGATTGCGAGGTGCTGAGCATGCCGCACGATTGCAGTGCGGCGCCTTTTTGCCGTTGGCACGGTGAGGCACGGTTGGGGCCGGCCTGGCGGGTACAGGCCGCTTTGGTCGAGGCCACCAAGGTTCTGGAACGGACTCGCCACGCCTTCAAATCCCGCGAACTGGGACAACTACGCCAGCACCTAACAGCATTGCTGGACACATTGCCAGACAATCCGAAATGATGTAATTATGCCATCAGTAGGTTCCGCTCAATGCGGGAACCGGCTTTGCCGAGCAGGACAACGGGCCTGAAAGACGAAGCGCCGTGACACCAGTTCTTGACCAGAACCGGTTGTCATGGCGTTTTTTTTTGTCAGCGAAAAGGCATCTGTACAAGCATGGGGGGGATGAGAGTGAAGGTGACAAAAGACCTGACGGAATTGCTCAGGCGTATCCGTCTCGACCATGAGGAGATTGCCGAGCGCTTCCGCTTTCTCGACTGGAATGCCGAAGATGCCGAGCGGCTCAGCGCCGCGGCTCAGCACATGGCCCCCGCTCAGCAGGTTTTCGTCGATCGTTTGTATTGTCACCTGGCCAAATTTCCCACGCCGTCCGCGCTACTCCGCACACCAGAGGTCACCGCCAGACTGAAGCACAGCCAGGCCGAGTATTACCAGTGTTTGTGGGGTGGCCCCTACGATGATGCCTACGTCAACGGCCGTCTGCGCATCGGAGTGATCCACCAACAGGTCGGCCTGGAGTTGAAGTGGTATCTGGGCGCCTATCGGCTGTACCTCGACGACATGCTTGCCAGCGTGTTCGGCAACAACCCCAACACCTCACTCTACTCAAGTCTGTTGAAAGCAGTGTTCTTCGACATGACTTTGGCCATCGACACCTACAGCGCGGCCCAGTACAAGGCGCTGGAAGAGAGCGAGGCGCGCTTCGCCCGTGCTCTGCGTGGGGCCAATGACGGCATCTGGGATTGGCACATCGATCAGGACCGCCTGTATGTTTCGGAACGCTGGGCGAGCATGCTCGGCCTCAGCCGCGATAGCATCGGCGAAAGCAGTTCCAGTTGGTTCGGGCGCGTGCATCCGGACGATCTGCCGGACTTTCGCGAGGCCATTAATGCCCACTTACGAGGCCTGACATCGTCGGTACACCATGAGTACCGCATCCGACAAAACAACGGTGGCTATATTTGGGTGCTTGTGCGCGGTGTCGCCGAAATGACGACACCGGGCCATCTACGCATGACGGGCTCACAGTCCGATATCAGTGCGCGCAAAGACGCCGAGCAGCGCCTCAAACATGCCGCCCACCATGACCCGCTGACCGGCCTGGCCAACCGCATGCGCCTTGACGAGCAAATGCAGAAAACATTGGTGGAAAAGCGCAAGGGAGGTACTCAGGAGGCGCTGCTGTTCGTCGACCTCGATCGCTTCAAGTTGATCAACGACAGCCTCGGCCACAACGTTGGCGATCGTGTACTGGTGGAAGTGGCGCAGCGCTTGAGAAGTTCTCTGCGCCCTGGTGATCAACTATTCCGCTTCGGCGGGGACGAATTCATCGTACTGCTTCATGATCTCACCTGCGGCCGTGACGCCGAGCAAGTATCCCAACGCATTCTCGACACTCTGCATCAACCGCTGCACATGGACGGTCGTACCCTGGTGGTTAGTGCGAGCATTGGTATCGCTCCATTGCACGATAACGGCAAAGCGCTGGATGTCTTGCAGGCCGCCGACCTTGCACTCTACAGCGCCAAGTCTGCCGGCAAGGCGCGATTCGCCCACTACCATGAAGCGTTGCAACACACCGCTCAGCATCATTTGGAACTGGAGTCCGCCCTTGGCCAGGCGCTGCAACACGGTGAATTCGAGTTGTACTATCAACCGATCTATCGTCTTGACCAAGGGGCGCCTCTCGCGTCGGGGGTCGAAGCATTATTACGGTGGCGCCATGGTGGCCGCTTGATCTCTCCGCTGGAGTTCATCCCGGCGCTGGAGGAGTCCGGGGAAATCATTCGCGTCGGCGAATGGGTGTTGCGCCAGGCCTGCCAGCAGACTCGCGCCTGGCAACTGGCCGGTCATGACCGTCTGCGCTGTTCGGTGAACATCTCCAGCATCCAGTTGCAGCAAGTCGACTTCTCCCTCCGGTTAATCGACATCCTGCAAGAAAGCGGCCTGTCACCAGCCAGCCTGATCCTGGAGATTACTGAAAGCCAGCTAATGAATGATGATATGGACACACTGGCCTGTCTGAACGAATTGGCCAGCCTTGGCGTGTTGTTGGCGCTGGACGATTTTGGCACCGGTTACTCCTCCCTTGGATATCTCACACGCTTTCCGCTGCACATCCTCAAGCTGGATAAAAGTTTTATTGGCGGCATCCCTTACGACAACAAACAGAGTGCGATCAGCCAAGCGATCATCGGCCTCGGCCGTAACCTTGGCCTGGAGGTAGTGGCCGAGGGCATCGAGAACCCGGCACAACTCGACTTTGTGCTCAGTGAAGGCTGCCACTACGCCCAGGGATACTGGTTTAGCCGGCCACGACCTGCCGAGCAAATGCCACGGCTGCTCAGTGGAGAGGACTGTTTCGAGGGGCATTGAAAGAGGCTGCCGCGAGGCGACCTTTTTTGTGCCACTCTTCTTTTCTCACGCCCCTGCCAATTGGCATTACACTTAATGCCATCTGTCCAGATTGGAGCGCCGACCATGTCTGCTACCGCGGAAAACACAGACGCCAGGAAATCACCGAAAAAGCCTGGCAAAGCGCCAATTGTCGACCTGCTGCTGCCCGACACAAACACCGACAACCGCATGGAGGTGTTCAAGGCCACCCAGAGCGGTTTTCCGCTCAGCTCTGTCATTCAGTTGGTCGAGTCGGTCGAAACCTTCAAGCGGCACAACGTCCTGGCGAAGATCGTCGGCCTGTCGGAGCGTACCCTCGCCCGCCGGATGAAGAACAAGGATGAAGCCCTGAGCCCTGAGCAAAGTGCCAGGGCGCTGTACTACGCAGAGGTGCTGGAGAAAGCGCAGGAGGTGTTCGGCACCCGCGTGCTTGCCGAAGAGTGGATGACCCGGCCGGCACTCGGGCTGGACGGCGAGTCGCCCATCGATCTGCTGTCCAATCCGGTTGGCTATGAGCTGGTCACCGACTTTTTGAATCGGCTGGATTACGGGGTCTACTGATGGTGACGGACCCTCTGGCCCATGACCTGCATTTCTGGCGTCTCGATCACTCCAGGCACGCGCCTTCGTGGAACAGCGGCATTGGCGCAGAGGCGTGTGGCGGGCGCTGGAATCCCAGAGGGTTTCAGGTGGTCTATGCCAGCCTTGATGCTGCTACGGCGATTCTTGAAGTGGCGGTGCATAAAGGCTTTCAGACTCTCGACTGTGTTGCGCACACGCTGACGGCGGTACGGGTGATGGACCCTTCCAGGGTGTACAAAGTCGAGCGAAAGGATGTGCCCAACCTGAACTGGCTGAGGCCGGGAACGCCCAGCCGCAGCCAGCAAGCCTTTGGTGCGAAACTGCTGGAACAGCATCCCTTCGTGCTGATTCCTTCCTGTGTGTCGCCCTATAGCTGGAATCTGTTGATGAACCCACAACTGGCTTTCGGCCTCTACGAGGTTGTCCTGCAGGAGCCGTTCGCACTGGATGGACGGCTGAATCCCCCTCTGCAGTAAGCGAGGCAGGTGATTCGGTTGCAGTTGATCTGCAGCAGCCAAGTTTTTCGGCGTAACCACGATAGTGAGCCATCCTTAAAAAGCTCCGGCCAAGGAGCCCTATCGACGCTATCGGAAAGCCCTGCATGAACGAAAGCCCAGCCACCCCGCCCACTACTCTTGCGCGCCCCACCACTACTCAAAGCAGCTGGCGACGCTGGTTGCCCGGGCTGCAGGTGCTGCGCTCGTACCAAATGGGCGATCTGCCGAAAGACCTGCTCGCAGGCCTGGTGCTGACCACCATGCTGGTACCGGTAGGTATCGCCTATGCCGAAGCCTCGGGCGTGCCGGGTATATACGGGCTGTACGCGAGCATCGTACCGCTGCTGGTCTACGCCTTGTTCGGGCCCAGCCGCATTCTGGTACTCGGGCCCGACTCGGCGCTGGCGGCAATCATTCTTGCCGTGGTGCTGCCCTTGTCTGGCGGCGACCCCATGCGTGCCATTGCCCTGGCCAGCGCCATGGCCCTGGTGTGCGGGCTGGTGTGTATTGGTGCCGGCTTGCTGCGTCTGGGCTTTATCACCGAGCTTTTGTCCAAACCCATTCGCTACGGTTACATGAACGGTATCGCCTTCACGGTACTGATCAGCCAGACGCCGAAGCTGTTCGATATCTCGGTAGAGAGCAGCGGCCCCCTGCGTGAAGTGCTGAACGTCGGTCAGGCACTGCTGGCAGGGCAAGCCAATTGGGCCGGATTCATCATCGGCGCCGGAACCCTGGCCCTGATCCTGGTGCTCGAGCGCTTCAAGCGCGTGCCAGGCATCCTCATTGGTGTGGTCGCAGCGACCCTGGTGGTGGGCAGTCTTGGCCTCGACGTCAGTCATGGGGTCAAGGTGCTGGGCCCTATGCCGCAAGGGCTTCCCGGCTTCGTGGTGCCCTGGCTACGGGCCGAAGACCTGATCACGGTGCTGATTGGTGGCTTCGCTGCTGCGCTGGTGTCCTTCGCCGATACCAGCGTGCTGTCGCGCACCTATGCGGCCAAGACCCGTAGCCCTGTCGACCCGAACCAGGAAATGGTCGGTCTGGGGGTCGCCAATCTGGCGACGGGCCTGTTCCAGGGTTTTCCGGTCAGTAGCAGCTCTTCTCGCACACCCGTCGCCGAGGCGGCCGGGTCGCGCACGCAGCTCACCGGCGTGGTCGCTGCGTTAGGGGTAGCATCGTTGCTGCTGTTCGCGCCCAAGCTGTTACAGCACCTGCCCAACAGCGCGCTTGCCGCCGTGGTGATCGCGGCCGCCATTGGCCTGTTCGAGATCAAGGACCTGAAACGGATCTACCGTATCCAGCGCTGGGAATGCTGGCTGTCGATTACCTGCTTTGTCGGGGTGGTGGTGCTCGGTGCGGTCCCTGGTATCGGTCTGGCGGTTGTTATCGCCGTGATCGAGTTTCTCTGGGATGGCTGGCGTCCACATTACACGGTGCTTGGTCGCGTGGACGGGGTGCGCGGTTATCACGATATCTCCCGCTATCCCAGTGCTCGTCTGGTACCCGGCCTGGTGCTGTTCCGCTGGGATGCACCGCTGTTCTTCGCCAATGCCGAGCTTTTCCAGAAGTGTGTGCTGGAGGCCATCGCCAGGTCGACAACCGAGGTGCGCCGGGTTGTGGTGGCTGCAGAGCCGGTTACCAGTGTGGACGTGACCTCGGCGGACATGCTGGTGGAGCTTGAACAGACTCTGCGTGCGGCTAACATCGAGCTACGCTTTGCCGAAATGAAAGACCCGGTGAAGGACAAGCTTAAGCGTCTGGAAGTGCTGGACCACATTGGCCGTGATATTTTCCAGCCAACGGTTGGCGCTGCCGTGGATGCCTATCTGGAGGAACACGGTGTCGACTGGACACCTTAGCGGCGAGCAAGAATGCAGGTTAGCGCCGCATCCGGTGCCAACCTATGCGAAAATACCCGCGCTTTTGTTCATATGTGTGGAGATGTACAGTTTTGGTAATGCACTACTCAATCAGCAGCGACGCAGTCGCTTGCGGTCGCAATGGCAATAACCTCAGCAGCACTTCTGAAGCCGACAAGGTCGATTGCAAGTCGTGCCAGCGCTCGCTGGACAAGGCTGATGCCACCCCGGTCAAGAAGGCCACTCCATCGTTGGCAGAACTGCGCAAGCAACGTCAGGCCAGCCAGGTGAAGGCAGCACCGTTCTGCTTCAAGGCCAACTGGCGTGTACGCCTGGCCGCCCTGCCCGATCGCTGCCGTTTGCCTCGCGGTGTAGCGCCACAGGCTTTCGTGTAAACCTGCGCGGGAGCCTGGGCAAGGCTCCCGCGTGATTCATCCCGGTTGTTGCTCGCGCTTTATCGCGCCGCCAGCCAACGACCCAGCTCGCCCTCCATGCCACAACCGATCAACACCCATAACAGCACCCGGCATTTGCGTGGACAGAGAAACCCCGCCATCAGCGCCCCCTTGCGTTGCAAGTCCATCTCGCCACCGATAAACCCATATGAGCGCAGCGCTGTAGCGCCGGCGCCCGTACGAGACGCAATGATGACCGGCATCCAGTGACTGATTTGGCCTACGCAGCGCGCCCATTCCTGCGAGACGTGCCCGGCACCAAAGCCGGCGATGACCAGACCTTCGTAGCCCAATCCTGCCACTTCTTCCAATAGCAAGGTATCCGCCGCAAGGCTGGCTTCGAGCAAGGCTACGCGATGATCCAGACGCTTCGGCACAGGCAGTGAGCAACGCGGCTTCGGCGCTTTCAAATAGCGCACCCGCCCTTCTACCAGCAAACCTTCCGGCCCGAAATGCGTAGAACTGAAGGCTGCCATTGCCAGGCTATCGGCTTTACGTACATGTTCAGCAGCATGAATCTGGTCATTGATCACCACTAACGCGCCCCGTCCCTGGCTCTCATCTGCCAACGCAACCTGAACCGCAGCCAGGAGGTTCGCCGGGCCGTCGGCGCCGGCCTGGTTGGGCGAACGCATGGCTCCGGTGAGAATCAACGGTGTCTGGTACGGCCAGAGCAGGTCGAGAAAGTAGGCCACCTCTTCAAGCGTGTCGGTTCCCTGGGTCAGCACGATACCCTGCACACCTTGCTCCGCCTGGGCCTTGGCCCACTGCAGGACATCAATCAATTGAATGAAGGTTAACGATGCACTAGGTAAAAGATGCAAGGTTTGGGCTGTTATACGGGCAAGGTCTTCTAACTGCGGCAGGCTTGCCAGCAGGGCTTCGCTACTCAAACTCGGTGTCACTCCCTCGCCGGGTGCATTGACCTGCATGCTAACGGTTCCACCCAAGGCGCCAATCGCAATCAGCGGGAGCTGCAAGACTTCGCTCATGGTGTGACTCCAGTGACCAGGCGGACAAAGGGAATGATGGCCAAGGTACAGATGGCCATGGACAGGACATTGCCGATGTACCCATGCATATGGCTCGGCAGTCGCTGACTGATGGCATGGGCAAGGGGCGGCGCCATCAACGCGCCCAGGGTGGCGCTGAGGACGATGACCTGCCAACTGCCGCCCAGCATGAGGACGGCGGCAGGCACCACGGAAACGATTGGAATGTAGGTGGGATACCAGCCCAGACGCCGCCACTGATTGCGCCAGAACAGCACGCCGATGAAAGAGGTCAACGCTTGCCCTGCAAGCATCTCCAAGAGCAGATGCGAACCATAGGCCGGACCGCCCGGAGAAATCCAATAGGCTAACAGCGCGCCCAGAATCAGGCCCAGGCTGGCCAGTTCATTGCCAAAGAATGGCGCCTCACTGAAGTCTGCCAGCACCCGCCGCAACGTCCAGACCACCCCGTAGTCAGTCTCGGCTTTCGCTGCTGGTACAACCTGCGGTGCTTTGGCCGCAGGTGTAGAACGGACCAACTGCGGAAAGTGTCGACACAGGATGAACGCCAGCACACTGGCGATTGCCATGCCGCCAACATTGCCGATCACCACCGGCAGTTCCAGCGGATAACAGAGGTAGTTGACCAGTAGCAGGCTGGCTGGGGTCACCAGCAGCGCCCCCAGCAGCGCGCTGTTGATGGCGACCTTCCAGCCTGCGCCAAACAACAGCACCATCGCCGCCGGTAACGAGACAAAGGCAACGAAGGTTGGCTGCCAGGTTCCGCTGCTCAGCGTCCAGCCCCACAGCGCATGGCTGAACAGCAAGCCCAGCAACGAGCTGATCACCAGCCACGGCCACAACCCCGTGCCGTAGCAAATGGCAAAGCCCTGCCAGGACATACCATTGCGGTTGGCCCAATGGGCCAACGCCGCACCTGCCAGTAACCCCAGCGCGGGTAACTCATGCTTGTAAAAAGCCACTTCACTGATATCACCGGCAATCCAGCGCAGCCGCGCCAACGGCTCCTGTAGATTAGCGACCATGTGCGCATAATCCGGCCAGAGACCGAGCCAGGTCTCGGCGCGACCACTGAGCAATTCGATGAGCACACTGGTAGTCACTGAAATCGCCAAGCACATCAGTAACAAGGGGATGAAACTGTTACGAGGGTGTTCGAGTGAGTTGTCCATGCGTGCCTCCTTCAGCGCGGTAACGCTGGATGCAGGTCATAGCCAAGCATCGAGCCGTAAAGGTCCGTGCGCCGGTCACGCGGCAAATCATTGAGGCTGTTCCAGATCGGTGCGCTGCGCGCGCTGGTGAGGTCAAGATCGGCGTAGAGAATGCATTCGTTCTCGGCACCTGCCACTTCGCCAATTGGCCAGCCATTGGTTCCGGCAATCAGCGAACAACCAAGGAAGCGCCCGCCCCGCTCGCTGCCGATGCGATTGGCGGCGGCGATATGGACGTTGTTGACGTGGGCAGCAGTCATGGTCAGGTAGGACGCCATGCACCGGCCGCTGGTATCGAACAGCGGTGGTGGGGTCCACACCCAATTGTTCAGGCTGCAGATGATATCCGCGCCTTGCTGGGCCAACAAACGCGGCACCTCCGGGAACCAGATATCCCAACAGATCAACAGGCCGATGCGCCCTATCGGGGTTTCGAATACCGGAAAGCCCAGGTCGCCAGGAGTAAACCAGAGCTTTTCCTGGTTCCACAGGTGAGCTTTGCGGTAGTGGCCAAGCAAGCCCTCGGGGCCGAACAACACGGCACTGTCGTAAAGCTTCAAACCGTCGCGCTCGGCAAAGCCGGCAACCAGATAGACCTGATGTTCACGCGCAAATGCCGCCCAGGTGTTAACGCTTGGACCACCTTCCAGGGTTTCGGCATGAGCATAGGCTTCGGCACGGGTACTGAAGGTGTAGCCGGTGTTGGCCAGCTCTGGCAGGACTATCAGATTGGCCCCTTTGCGGACCGCTTGTTCGGCGAGTTGCAGGCCTCGGCATAAATTGTTGTCGCAATGTTCAACACCTACTTGCGGGTCGAACTGGATAACGGCGACGCGGACGGGGCTCACAGGGGCAGTGTTTGCAGTCATGGATGGCGGCCTTCTTATCGTTATTGGAGGGACGCCAGTTAAACGGACACCCTGTTAGATAAGACAGTCAGGCAACTCTGTAGCAAACGCGGGAAAGCTCCTAAGCAGCGGAAAGGGCAATCATACAGTCTGCCCTTTTCGCCGCAATTTCAGGCCTTCATTTGGTAATGCGGATAGTCACTCATGGAGAAATCTCCATTGAACACGGCTTGTGTCTTCTGACAGATGTTAATCACTGCGTCCACAGCAGTTCTGAAACACGGCTCCGTCCAGCCAGCGTCGACCGAAAACGACTCGCCAGCCAGGTAAAGGCCTGAGCGCTCACTGAAGTCCCGGTTGTATTTCATCAGGCTGATAGCATCGTAGTAAGTACCTGCTCGGTAGAGCTTGGCGCAACCCAGTGCATTCTTGTCGGTGATCCAGCGCTGAACGCGGGCGTTGTAGGTGTCTATGTAGGGGGAAATCGGCTGCTGGATATTACTGCAGCGCAGCAGGATCCGATCCAGCTCATTGACGCATTTTTTGACCAGTTGCTCATCGTCGAAAGAAGCCAGTTTGGTTGCATCGTCCTCCCAGGTGTAACTGAGCAGAATGCAGTCATAGGCGTAGCTGTCGTTGTACCGGTAGGTATACACATCGTGTACGAAACTGTCGGTAACAAGAATTTGCGGTATGCGTTGATGCTTACTCAAAAAGCTCTTTTTCAAAGGCGCATAGACCTTACAGCTGGTCTCCCAGTGAGCAGTCTTGTAGGCATTGGTGATCTTGGCCGGCAGCATCGCCGGAGTGAAATGCTCCAGACGAACGTTGGTTTCGAGCAACCAGGACGGCAATGTAACGATCACAGAATCAAAATCCTCACTCAAGGTGGTTGTTGAGTGGGGATTACTGGCATTCCACTGGTACTGAACACGGATCTTTCCATCAGGCAGTTTGCTCAAGCCAGTAACCGGACTATCGGTGAGCAACCCATTCTGACGGTCGAGACAGTGACTGTAGAGTGACTTTCCAGTGCCATCGATCCCCATGAAAAGCAGGCACTCATCCAACGCTGCCAAGCCAAGGTAGGTAGGCGCAGCGAATTTCAAGCCTTTGCTGTCATAGACAGCCTCCGCCGCCTGGTAAGGTGCTTCGAGTGGATTCCCCTGATCGTCCACCCGACCATGAACCAGTTGTAAGTGGCTGCTGAAACCGAAGATGGCAGTGCGCAATGGGTATAGGCAGCACACATCGTAAAATGCGCCCCAACTTCCATCGCCAATACCAATGGCATAGAAAATTGCTGACTCCTCTGGGTTCATGCCAAGACCGCCAAAATCACCGGGCCGTTTTTTATCCCAGTTGGTGATCGCTGGAAGAGTGACCAGATCGCGAAACGACAACGCTTGATAGTGCTCTACGATTGCAGCCCATAAAGCCTCCCAACCTTCGGAACCATAGATTGCCGCAATCTGTTCAGTCATCCGTGCAGCGAAGTGGTGCCATTTGTCATAGACCTGCTGCAGTGCCGCCGTCGGGGGTGGAGTAATGCCATCAGGGTTGGTCCATACCAGCAATGTCGGCTCGCCGTGCCCCTGCAGCTCCCCTTCCTGTAAGTAGACCCCGGTTGAAGTCACCCTGGGAGTACCTGGGTTAGGGAAGTCAGAAATATGCAGGTCGAAAAGCCCGGCGTAATAAGCCATCAACGAACGACCGTCCTTGGGCGCTTCACCTGTTCGGTTGAAGAACGGCATACGCATAGCCCCCATTTCAAAAGGCGTCGAAGGCGCCGCCAATGGAAGGGATTTGTCCACCACGGTCAGATGGCGCCCACCAATACGCTGAGATTGTTCAATCAAGGTGATTTGAGTGAAGCCACAGCGTAGCAACTCACGTGCAGCCGTCAGACCGGTGACACCAGCGCCGACAATGCAAATACGGTGATCCGTGATTCTCGCCTGGGCAATGCCACCTGTTTGTTCAAGCAGCTTGCGGTAGTCAAAACACAGGTCGGGAGGGTTGGGGAAACGGGCGGTCCATTTGCCTGACGGGGGTGCCAGGTTGGCCGCTACATTGGCGGGATGATTGTAAGTAGAGCCGATGGTCATGGTTCGAAATCTCCAGGAGAAGTTGGAGAGTCGAGCTTGGCGACAAGCAGATGCCTGGAGGCATTACATAGTTAGTGGGAGATGGGTAGGCCGGAAAAGACAAAACCCCTACCTGCATACGCAGATAGGGGTTTCGGAATTTAATCTTGACGATGACCTACTCTCACATGGGGAAACCCCACACTACCATCGGCGA